>JASJCJ010000198.1 GCA_030066045.1 Calothrix sp. MO_167.B12 | reverse complement strand
CGGTTCATGTCGAATAGTGTATCAACCAGATAATCCTTTATCCTGTGGGGCAGTAGTCTGGATAGAGGTTTTACCCGATACAGTAGTCATTCCACAGTTGTTAACACCAATGGGAGTGTGAATCTTCTAATCATCATTGCAAGTTGTCTTTTTGTTAGCTCTTGTAGAGCAAAAACCTCTACATTGAGGAATCAAACTTTAGCAGGGAATAAAATGTAGGTTGGGTTGAACGAAACCAAACCTAACCAATCAAGCGATCGCTTGACAATTAAGACAGTCGCTACAAGTACCTACTCCCTACCTTCACGAGTAATTTCATAATCAAACCCGATTCCTATAGATATTACGTCTGAGTTTAGGTAATTTGTCTGGGGATAGATTACAATTAGATGGAACAATTAATAGAAAAAACAACTGTATAGTCTATAACAAAAAGCTTAAAAAGATAATGTTTGATGGATTTTGGAATAATGTACTGCGCTACGTTCGTTACTTTGTTACAACTCTCTTAGGTGTCTTGCTAAATACATTCGCACCATTAGGCTCTTTGGCAAAACGTCCAGTAACTTTAGTTGCTCTTTTGACCTTACTAGTTAGTAGTTTGGTCTTTGTAACTCTAACTCTTCGTGCGATGCTGGGTTTGAGTACAATTTAACCTGGGGTAAAAACAGGGGTTGTTTCCCCAATTTCTATCTCTTTCTGTCGTACACCCTCTGTTAGGAGGCTGATTTTTATGGCTACAAATCGCCGCATTTCCCGAGTTGCAGAATTAATCAAACGGGAAGTTAGCCAAATGCTACTCAATGGCATCAAAGATGACCGAGTAGGTATGGGTATGGTTAGTATTACTGATGTTGATGTGTCCGGCGATCTGCAACACGCCAAAATCTATGTCAGTATCTATGGTACAGAGGCAGCAAAGGCAGAAACCATGGCGGGTTTAAAGTCGGCGACGGGTTTTGTCCGTAGTGAATTGGGTGCCAGGGTACGTTTGCGTCGAACTCCGGAGGTAATTTTTATTGAGGATCGCTCTATAGAGAGGGGCACTAAGGTGTTATCTTTACTGAATCAACTTGAACATGAGCGATCGCTAACTAATTCATCCTTAGAAAGTCAGGAACAATTGGATGAAGATGAACAAGTTTCCCATTAGATCACTCTATTTGCCACTCCGTTAACCTAAGCATGAGAGTCACCCCTCATGCTCGGCTTCAAAACCGTGCTTGATGCTTTCACATCACACGGCTCTTCTCCAAGTTAACCATTGTCATTGGTACGTTCGCTGAGTTGAAAGGTTGCCTTTGCCACTGTGTATCTGGTCGTGACAATGTAGTTGGAGGTCAAAGTATGACCTACCCAAGAAGTGACTAGCAAAACTAGAAAAGAATAGAAAACGTAAACAAAAAAAGTTAGCTAGAAAGACTGATAAAACTTCTAACAAACGTCGTCAGGCTAAACGTTTGGTTGCAAGAGTCTCTAGTAAAATAACTAGAGTTAGAGAGGATTTTCTACACAAGCTATCTCGCTGTCCGAGCATACGAAAATCAAGTAATTTGTGTAGAGGATTTGGCAGTTAAAAATATGGTGAAGAACCCTAACTTGGCAAAAGCTATTAGTGACCAAGGATGGGGAATGTTCCTAACTATGTTGAAATACAAAGCTGAAAAATTTGGGCATACCTATATTGAAATAGGTCGTTTCTTCCCATCATCGCAGCTTTGTAGCGAGACTCTACTACCTATGCCGATGTTGCAAAAAGGATATGATTCATTGGGCGTAAGGTTTGTAGATTGCCCACACTGCCTGCAAATACATGATAGAGACATCAATGCTGCAATAAATATTAGAAATGTTCGCGAAGCGTTCCCGAAGGGTAGGTTTGCGACTTTTGGAGCTAGGAACTAGCTCTTCTGCCCACCGAGGGGATTTGAATTAAGTAATAAGTAATAAGTAATAAGTTTGTTTTTGTGACTGGGATTCAAACCCCGTCCCAAAAACATTCTGCCTCAAAAGACAGGGCTTTAGACCCCAATATTTCGGTAAGACCAAAGTCTTCAGGACGTAAAAAATCCATGAAAACCGAGGCAATCCCCAATGAATTGGGAAGCCTACACTGTACCGCAAGGTCAGTGTAGGTAGTTCACCAGCAAATATTAGCCCAATGTGAAAATTCAATCTTAGGTAATTACAGTCGGCTTTTCCCGTCCCGTCATCTGGCGAATCTGAGCAATATCATCACTCAAAGTAATTAAGTTAGCCAGTGCCTGTTGGGGATCGAGGTTTTGTTTAGCCACATCTGGTTCATAGCTTTCCAAATAAATTCTCAAGGTTGCACCTTGGGTTCCCGTGCCAGAAAGGCGAAATACAATCCGCGAACCATCACTAAAACCGATGCGAATCCCTTGTTTTTGACTGACACTACCATCAATGGGGTCGGTATAACTGAAGTCATCAGCATATGCGACTTGATACTGACCGAATTGTTTACCTGTGAGGGTGGGTACTAAAGAACGTAAATTTGTCATTAAGGTATTGGCTTTTTCTGCATCCACCTCTTCATAGTCATGACGAGAATAGTAATTACGTCCATAGGTTTGCCAGTGTTCCTTGACAATTGACTCTACAGATTGCTGTTTCACCGCCAAAATATTCAACCAGAATAATACCGCCCATAACCCGTCTTTTTCCCGGACGTGGTTAGAACCAGTACCAAAACTTTCCTCACCACAAAGGGTAGCTTTACCTGCATCCAAAAGATTACCGAAGAATTTCCAGCCGGTGGGGGTTTCATAACAATCCATCCCTAGTTTCGCTGCTACCTTGTCAACTGCTTGACTGGTAGGCATAGAGCGGGCAACTCCTGCTAAAGCAGAGCCATATCCAGGAACTAACTTCGCATTTGCTGCCAGTATGGCAAGGCTATCACTAGGAGTAACAAAGAACTTACGTCCTAAAATCATATTACGATCGCCATCTCCATCGGAAGCAGCTCCAAAATCTGGTGCCCCCTCTCCATATAAAATCTCAACTAGTTCATGGGCATATACCAAATTAGGGTCTGGATGTCCGCCACCAAAATCTTCTAAAGGCGTACCATTTTGTACAGTGCCAATGGGCGCGCCTAAACGTTCTTCAAATATGGCAATGGCATAGGGTCCAGTCACGGCGTGCATAGAATCTATACACATCCGTAATTTGCCATCAGCAATGAATTTGCGAATGAGGTCGAAATCAAATAGGGAGGCCATCAAATCGGCATAATCAGTGACCGAATCAATCACTTCTACCTGCATGGAACCCAATTGAGATGTTCCCAATTTATCTAGATTCACATCCTCAGCAGCAAGAATTTGATAGCTGGTAATTTCCTTACTATGGCTATAAATTGCCTCTGTTACCTTCTCCGGCGCTGGTCCCCCATTACTAATGTTGTACTTGATTCCGAAATCATTATCCGGGCCACCGGGGTTATGGCTAGCAGATAGGATAATACCGCCAAAGGCTTTATTTTTGCGAATGACGCAGGATGCAGCAGGAGTAGATAAAATACCACCTTGACCGACTAAAACTCTGCCAAATCCATTGGCAGCGGCCATTTTCAGGATGATTTGGATGGCTTGGCGATTGTAGTAGCGACCGTCACCACCCACAACTAAAGTTTGTCCTTGGTAGCCTTCTAAACTGTTAAATATTGATTGGACAAAGTTTTCCAGGTAATTCGGTTGTTGAAATACTTTAACCCGCTTACGCAATCCGGATGTGCCCGGTTTTTGGTCTGTAAATGGTTGTGTAGATACAGTTTTTATGCTCATAACAAATTCCCAGGCAAGGTAAGACGTAGCAGTTTTGCTACTGACAATTTCACTCTAGTTGATTTGGTGACTCAACTCCTCAACTAATTTAACAAACAGTAACCGCACTGCCTTTGCAGCCGTCCGCGATCGCACCAGTTGAATTGATTTCCCCTAGAGTTTTTGTGCATCCAAATAAGTAGGGCTTGCTGTTCGCTTAGCGCAGCGTTCAACTGTGGCGTATTTAATTTGTTATCGGGTGCGAGCAAGATGCCCGCACTACAATAATTTGAAGTTTTCACCTTATACAATTTAGCTGCACAGCAGCTTATACCAATTTGAAAAAAGAATACAACACATGGTTGATTGGTAGGGGCGGGGTTACGGTGGGATTACAATTGGATCTGTCACAAACATTTTTTGATTTGGTATTAGCTTGGGGGTAAGGAACTCAAGGGCGGGCAACTCTTAACAGTTTCACCCCCTCACTCTTCACTATTTTTAAATTTACGTAAAATTATTGATGAGTAAGTGTAAATTAGTAACAATTCGGTGAAACGTCCCTTCATAATGAATAAAAATAGACCTTACCGATTGCTATATGCGAAAAAATGCCATCATCGCGGCTGCTACATTCCTATTCATGAATATTCCAGTTCAGGCTCAAGGTCTCAGTGCAACTGTGATCAGAGTGTCGCAAGTGAGGGAGAAACAAAATAGTTTGGCTTTTTGGCATCAACCTCATCCCGTTATGCCTCACATAGCTAGAAAGTCAAACTACAAGAAATTACCAGGAAAATCGGCACAGCAGAAATGTCACCCAGCTTATCCCAATATTTGCTTACCTATCAATGTTAAAGATGTCAATTGCTCGGATATTCCCCATAGAAGATTCAAGGTATTACCACCAGACCCCTATAGGTTAGATGGCGATGGCGATGGAATTGGTTGTGAAAAATGATACTTTTCAACCTTTGCTAATACGTCGCCGTGCTGCTTCTAAAATCAGTTTTTGTTCCGCACGAGCGATCGCTTGATGGGTTCTAGTGACTGCTTCTGGTTCCACGGAAATGGATGTAATCCCCCATTCTACCAATTTTTCAATGATTTCTGGATATAATGCCGGGGCTTGTCCACAGATGGAACAAGGAATACCAGCATCCCTAGCCATCTGAATTAACTGAGATATGGCTTGCATCACCACTGGATGACGTTCGTCAAACTTTTTGGTAAAAGCTCCCTGTTCCCTATCTATACCCAAAAGTAACTGAGTTAGATCATTAGTACCAATGGAAATTCCCTGAACTCCTGCTTTGACGTATTCTGGCAGCAACAATAGAACACTGGGTACTTCCGCCATCATCCACAATTGAAAATCTGGGTTCTGAGTTAAACCAACGGATGCAATTTTTTGACGACAAAAAGAAAATTCTTCTACGGTGCGAACAAAAGGTAAAATTAAACGGATATTATTGTACCCAGCAGTTTGTAAGGTCCCTAGGGCTTGTAACTCTAATTCAAATAGTTGGGGATTTGTCAAATAGCTAAAGGTTCCCCGTTCACCTAACATGGGATGTGATAAAGATTTACCATATTTTAACTTCCCTGACAATTCTTGCGATCGCCAATCTAAGGAGCGATAAAACACTGGCTTGGGGGCAAAAGCACGGACAAATTCCAAAATTTCTAATCGCCAGGATTCCAGTAATTGTTCTCTCCGTCCAGCTTCTAACCATGTGTTGGGATGCTGTCCTTCCAAAATACTCAGTGCCATTAATTCTGAGCGTAACAGTCCCACCCCATCCACTGGTAAAGAACATACTCGCTCAATTAACCTACTTTGGCTCAGATTCAATAGTAACTGAGTTGCAGTTATGGGTAGATGAACAGATAAATTGACATCGGCTGTCGAATTTGCAGATACATCTATGGCTTGATTGTTCAAACTTTGAGGACTACGAGTTCTCCAATTGACTGTGTCTCCATTTTCCCTACTACCCAAGCGAGAAACTTCTCCGCGATCGCCGTCAATTAATAATTGTTCGCCACTTTGAATTATCATAGTAGCATCCTTTGCACTGACAACGGCGGGAATACCCAATTCCCTGGCGAGAATGGCTGCATGACTAGTTAATCCCCCCTGCTCAGTAATAATACCTGAAATATTATGCAAAATTGGCAACCAGTGTGGAGCTATTTCAGGGGCAATTAAAATTACTCCAGCAGGTATTTGCTCTGGTTTTTGACCTTGCTCCACAATTACCCAGGCTTTTGCAGTTTCTCTTCCTGTAGCTGCTCCCATGCCTTGAATGATTTGAAAATTAGGAGTAACTACAGATTGGGAAGTAGTAATCTGTGTCAGATATAGCTGGGGTGTGGAATTAATATTGCAAATAGTCCACTCTAGGGTAAAGCTTTCTCCTACTTCATGAACTAGTAGATTGCTAGTATCAATTATTACTTGCAAATGTTCATCCAGTAAAGCATACTGTTGTTGTTGGGGTGATTCTAGTAGATATGCCCTCAAGCAGGGATTATCAACTTTAATGGTGGTATTGTGGGGATTATTGGGGGAATTATCTTGGGATTGAGCTAAACTATAAGCCAGAATTTTATGACCTAGTGTTTGCTCCACGACTGTACCAGTTTCCCTTTGAACACGATAAATATCTGGTGAAATTTCCCCTTGGGTGAGGGGTATACCTAGTCCCCAGGTGGCTTGAATTTCCCAATGAGAATCATGGGCATTCAATAATCCACTAACAATCGCATCGTAGACTGGCTGTACCAAAACAGCTAAGTTTATCTGTTGGAGGTTAATTCCTGCTTTTTGCCAAAATAATAGACTACGAGCGCGAAATAATTGACTCCAACTTTGTGTTAAAGCTTGAGCGATCGCTTCTGGTTGGGAAGGACAAAAAATAGGCTGTAATAGTCCAGAGGGGTTCCTCAATCCAAGCTTGTTACTAGGAATCATCAAACTAGGGCGTAAAATTAGCACTGGTAAATTCCACTCCCTAGTTGCTTGGAAAATATTATTTACTAACTGGGGAGATACTTCCGCCGTCAATATTTCCTGACGTAACTGTTGAGATACCTGTTGTAGTTGTCGCCAATTATTAATATCTAAGTGGAGGGAAGAATATGGTAAATCAGCGATTAGAGCTTCAGAGTTATTGAGATTTTCGAGAAATTTTCTGAAAACCTCAGCAGCGATCGTAAAACCTGGTACAACTGGATAACCACGCTGCATTAGTTTGCTCAAATGAAAGGCTGTATCACCTACCTGAGCGCGGTCTTGTAATTGAATTTGGTTAAGCCAGTAGAGTTTATCCACTCAAGTTATTACAGTTGGTAGTTGGTAGTTGGTAGTTGGTAGTTGTTAGTTGGTGGTTGATGGTTGACAGTTGACGGTTGACGGTTGACGGTTGGGATTAAATGCGACTATAAATCAAGGTTTTAAACCTATACATAAATACTTTGCTGTACTAAAGATGAGGTCAAACGACCCTTTTAAAACATCCCCTTAGTCCCCTCTCACTCCTTCCATCTCTCACTCCTTCCCTCCATCATCCCAACAACTATCAACCAACAACTAACAACTATCAACTATCAACCATCACTCTTTCATCAAAACCTCTCCTGCATGCACATAAAGAATTTGGGAAGAATGTAGCCATTGAGCATCAAAAGCACCTAAATGAGTGGTAGTAATGAGAGTTTGAAAACGATCTTGAATGGTATCAAGTAATTGATTTTGTCTGGATAAATCTAATTCGGCTAACACATCATCTAATAATAATAGTGGGGGTTCGCCCACCACCTCTTCAATCAGTTGTAATTCAGCTAACTTTAGGGCTAATACCAAAGTTCGTTGTTGACCTTGGGAACCGTATTGACGGGCAGGAGTTTGATTAATAGCCAATTCTACTTCGTCACGGTGGGGACCTACAAGGGTTGTACCCCGGTGTAGTTCCGCAATTTCGCGCTGCTGAATTTTGTCTAAGAAGGCTTTTTGAACTGTTTCTAGGGAGTTTTCTGCTAAGGGAACATGGGAGGCATACTTAATTTGTAACTCTTCGGTACTATTACTAATATTAGAATGCCAAGCGGCGGCAATAGGGGCTAATCTTTGAATAGCTCGCTCTCGCCTTCTAATTACCCTAGTGCCAGCAGCAACTAGTTGGGCATTCCAAATTGCTAGTTCTTCTGATGTTTCTGCTTGAGGACAGGTGGCTATCCCCTCTACATTGGGTGAGTGCTGACGGGTTTTCAAATAGGCATTGCGCTGACGTAGTACTTTGTTATATTGCTGCAAAATATAGGCATAAACTGGTTCCAATTGAACTAAGAGAGTATCTAGCCAGTGACGACGACCATCAGGACTACCTCTGACTAAGTCTAAATCCAGACTAGAAAATTGTACGGCATTAAGAACCCCCAGAAAATCCATTTGGCGACGGAGATTTTCTCCATTTAAGTTTACCGTGCGGCGACCTTGGCGGCGTAAAGTTAACCTGAGGTCACTGATACCAGTTTGGCGTTCTAGAGTGGCGTTAATTTGAGCGATCGCAGCTCCATCTTCAATTAAATCACGATCGCGTGCCATTCTATGGGATCTTAATGTCGCCAGTAGTTCCACTGCTTCTAACAAGTTGGACTTCCCCTGGGCATTATTCCCCACCAAAATGGTTTTGGGAGCAGTAAACTCAACCTGCTGTTGTTTGTAATTGCGAAAGTTTTTTAAATGCAAGGTTTTGAGATACATGGGGAAGGGGAGTTCGGAGTTCGGAGTTCGGGGTTCGGAGTTGGGAGGGAAGGAATGAAGGAGGGAAGGAGGGAAGGAGTGATGGAGGGAAGGAGTGATGGAGTGAAAGAATTAAACCATCAACCACCAACCATCCACCGTCAAATGTCAACTGTCAACCGTCAACTGTCAACCATCAACCACCAACTAACAACTAACAACTAACAACCGTCAACTACACACTCGTCTTACCCATAAAACGTAAAAAGAGTTTCTCTAATTCAATCCAGACAAACATCAAAGCACTGAAACCCAAACAAATTGCTAGTTCTTGCATACTGAGTTCATCAGTGCCAAAGAAATTACGTAACGGTGGTACGTAAACTAACATTAACTGCAAAATAGTTGTCAAAACCACCGCTCCCAATACAAACAAATTGGAGAAGGGATTCATTTCCATGGTTAGTCGGGTGTTGGAACGAATAGCGATCGCATGACCCATTTGGGCAATACACAAGGAGGTAAATACCATGGTTTTCCAGCGTTCTGGATTGAGTCCTTCTATATTTGTTCCGTGGGTATGCTCATAAGCCCATTTCATCAAAATAATGGTAGTAATGGCAAAAATAATGCCAATACGAATCATATAGGAACCTAGCCCCCGGGCAAAAATACTTTCCCTAGGGGTGAAGGGGGGACGCTTCATCACATCTGGCTCTGGGGGTTCTACTGCTAGTGCTAAAGCTGGTAAACCATCGGTAACTAAGTTCATCCACAGAATTTGCAGGGGAGTCAAGGGCACGTCTGCTAAACCGAGAATGGGGGCAGAAGCAATGGTCAAAACTTCACCGATATTACTACCGAGAATATACTTGATAAAACGACGAATATTTGTATAAACTACCCTGCCTTCCTTGGTGGCAGCGACAATAGAAGCAAAGTTATCATCCAGCAATACCATGTCACTAGCTTCCTTGCTCACATCGGTGCCTGTGATGCCCATAGCGATGCCAATGTCAGCTTGTTTGAGGGCGGGGGCATCATTAACCCCATCGCCGGTCATCGCCACAAATCTGCCCCGACGTTGCAGTGCTTGGACTATTCGCAGTTTGTGTTCTGGGGAAACTCGGGCATAAATACTAACTAAGTCTACATTTTCCTCTAATTCCCGATCGCTCATTCTTTGTAAATCTTGACCAGTAAAAGCCCGTTCTCCTGACCCGGCAATGCCCAATTCGGTGGCGATGGCTCTGGCGGTTAATTGGTGGTCTCCGGTAATCATAATCGGTCTAATGCCTGCTTCTCGGCATTCTCGTACCGCCGCTTTTACTTCCGGACGGGGTGCATCCAACATACCTGTTAGCCCCAACCAAACTAATTCTTGTTCCGATGATTCGCTAGTGCCTTCTGGGGGAATTTCCATCAACGGCTTGTAGGCAAAACCAAGTACTCGCAACCCCTTACTAGCCATGCGATCGTTTTCTGCCAAAATTAAGGAGCGTTGCTCCTCATCCAAGGAAGTTACACTATTACCCGTATAAATCTGGGAACAACGGGCTAAAGTTAATTCTGGGGAACCCTTGACAAACATCAAGTAACCTTCTGATGTCACCAAACCCCGTAATAGGGGGTCTACATCCCCCACAGGAGAAATACCCGTTTCTACCTGCTCTACCTGACAAATGACGCTCATGCGCTTGCGTTCGGAGGTAAAAGGGAATTCTCCCACCCTGGGTAACTTACTATTCCATTGGTCTTGCTCAATCCCTGCCTTAGCTGCCAAAGTAACTAAAGCCCCTTCCGTGGGGTCGCCCAAAATCACCCATTCTCCCCCCTGCTGTTGCAAAATCGCATCATTACAAACCGTACAAGCCACCAACATAGGGGGAACCTCTGGATAATCTTCCAGGACTACACCGCCATCATGCAACCAAAATTCGCCGTTGGGCTGATAACCTTCTCCAGTGACATAGAAAGATTGTTGGTTCGCATACACAGACTGTACTACCATTTTATTCTGGGTCAAAGTACCCGTTTTATCGGAACAAATAGTAGTCACAGAACCCAGAGTTTCCACCGCTGGTAACTTGCGAATCAAAGCATGGCGACGCACCATCCTTTGGGTTCCCAAAGCCAAAGTCACGGTAATTACAGCCGGTAAACCTTCCGGAACCACAGCCACCGCCATACTCAGGGAAACTTCCAATAGTTGTTGTACCTGACTCAATCCTCCGGTGCGGATGATACCACCAACAACCACAAAGGCGACTAAAATCAAAGAACCAGTTACTAACACATTGCCCAACTGAGTCATCCGTTGCTGCAAGGGAGTAGGCTCTGTTTCCACGGATTGCAGCATAGCAGCAATTTTACCTAACTCTGTTTCCATCCCCGTATTTGTAACTAGAACCTTTGCCCTTCCTTGGACAACCTCAGTTCCTTGAAATACTAGATTAATGCGATCGCCAAGGGATGTATCTGCAGATAATGTCACCTTTGCTCGCTTATTTACAGCTTCTGCTTCCCCCGTCAGGGCTGATTCTCGCACTTGAAGATTAGATTCTGATAATAAACGCCCGTCGGCTGCAATTTGTCCCCCTGCTTCCACCAGCATCACATCCCCAGGAACCAGTTCCTTGCCAACCACCTCCATTGGTTTCCCATCGCGAATCACCCTGACATTGGGGGCAGCAAGCTTCTTGAGGGCTGCCAGGGCTTTTTCTGCTCGGGACTCTTGCATATAGCCAAGGACACCATTAAGAACTACAATTGCCAGAATAGCGATCGTGTCTTTAAATGGCACTTCACCGGAGGATTTTCCAGATTGCAAAGCTATCAGATCGAGTATGCCAGATACAATGGCTACAGCAATCAGCATCAACAACATTACATTTTTGAACTGGTCCCAAAGAATTTCCCAAGGGCTGCGTAAAGCTGCCTCCTCCAGTTCATTGGAGCCATATTTTTGTAAACGTTGTTGTACCTCCTGGGATGTTAAGCCATCGTCTGCGTTACTAGATAGCAGTTCTAAGGATTTTTCAACTTCTAAACCATGCCAAACAGGGGTTACATCAGGCAGAGAATTAGCAGACATCTTGTAGATTACAGGAAATGGTTACAAACATCGATCATAATTTAGGGATGGCTGGAAAACCATCAAATAAAGTTACATTAGGACTGTTACAGGACTGGAACGTGCCAGTATTTTTTCTGAAATATTGTAGTTTTTTATTTAGTTTGCCTATGTATGATTACCATGATTGAAGCCAATAAAAATACAATTCACTGGAATTGTTAGATCGTACAAGTCTGGGTTATGGTTACACAGATACTGACCAAAATAAATTCCAGGCGTGCTGAACCGTTGGGGAAATTAGTTTAATATGAGTTTCGCGCTCTCCAGTTTGACCGTTAGCCAGATGTTTGGGCAAAGGACAATTAGACCACTTGGCGCCGCCGCTCTCGGTGGCATCGCTTTTATTCAAGATACTCTCATCGCCGTTGACACCATCAAAGGTCATCTTTTACAAATCGATCCACTGACCGATAACACCAAAGTGATCAATCCCCACCAAGTGGGGGAATTTATTGATGTTACTGGTGTAGCGGTGTGGGAAGATACCCTGTGGGTGACTAGGGACCATAGTGTTTACTTATGTAATCTAAATTCCTTAGGGTTAGAACATTTCATTACCTTGCCTTATCCAGCAAATGGGATTGCAGTTTGGGAATCAACAATTTATATTAGTTGCCAAAAACTGGGAGACATTCTCATTTTTGATCGCAATACCCGTTCAGAGATCACCAGATTTTTTGCTCCTGGTGTGGGGATAGAAAATTTAGCAGTCACCAAAGAAACCCTATGGGTGTGCGATGACGTGGAACAGTCTGTATACTGCCTTGACAGAGCCACAGGGGAAATACAATTTAGTGTGCTGACTCCCTTTGATTCTCCCTCAGGTATTGCTGTTCACACCAATCCTAACACCGGCAAGGAAAATCTGTATGTGGCATATGCCAACGAAGAACCCTACATTCGGGATAATCCCAACGCTGACCCTAGCCACGAACTTACATACCGCGATCGCACTTTCATTCATCCCCTGTATTATGATTATGACCCAGAAAAACGCTATGCCCTCTCCAACGGTTATTTAGTGGAAATGTCCTATGCCGAGGAAATTGCTCCTTTGGATGAGGTATTTTTACCAGATATAGAATGGCGTATTGCCCTACCTTCAGAAACCAACCGGCAAAAGGTTAGATCAGTTGAACCAATTGGTCTACCATTCACAGAAGAAATTATAGATGGGCAACGGGTAGCAGTTTTCAAATTTGATAACCTGTCCCCAGGAGAAAGACACTTATTTGGTTGGAAAGCAGTCTTGGAAGTCAGAGGTATGAAATATCGCCTGACTCCCAGAGACGTGGAAAGCACACCCCCATTGCCATCTGAATTTCAAAGCCGTTACTTGGTGGATGATGATGACTTATCAATGGATACCTCCATTGTTCGCAGTGCTGCCCAAGATGCCGTTGGCACAGAAACCAATTGGCTACGGAAAATGTATAATATCCGTAATTATGTCTATGACCAGTTGTCGTATGGTATTAAACCTCACATCGATACCCCAGACATAGTTTTAGAGCGTGGTGTAGGTTCCTGTGGGGAATATGTGGGTGTATTATTGGCCCTGTGTCGCTTAAATGGCATTGCTTGTAGGACAGTGGGACGCTATAAATGCCCTGCAAATGGGGAACAAAAGGGAGTTCCTTTGCAACCAGATTTCAACCATGTGTGGCTAGAATTCTATATTCCTGGTGTGGGTTGGTTGCCAATGGAATCCAATCCAGATGATTTGGGTGGTTATGGACCCCATCCCACTAGATTTTTTATGGGATTAGCATGGTATCACATTGAAATTGGCAAGGGTATCTCCTTTGAAACCTTAACCAGTAAGGGTCAGCGCCTGACAAAAGAAGATGTCTCCATTGGTGATTTGGCCATTAATCACATTCGATTCACCATTCTGGAAGAATTACCACCCTTTGAAGAATAGGGGCTGATTGTAGTGCGGGCATCTTGCCCGCATCAGAGGGTGAGCGAAAAAAGGTGTGGGGAGTGTAGGGAGGAGTAGGTTGGGTAGAAAGTCGTCAAGTGCGCTAAGCGCAGGGTTTAGCGTGTAGGTGTTGGGGGATAGGGAACTCCTCTGAGGTAAAGTTCCGACTCCAAAAGTTAGGCATAAATTAGACATCAAGCATACCACTTGGTGCGATCGCATAAAAATAGAGACGCGATTTCTTAATCTTTTCTACATAATGAATGGGTATACAACAATAAACTTATTTACTTAACTTTTCAATCTTCTTTTTAGCACGGTGAATAGCCAAAGCATTATCAATAGGTGGAATGATTGTAGTCATAATAGATCCCATATTATAACTTATTGATGTGCCTGTAACATTGCGATAAATTGTACCAACTACTGCACCAATTATAATCAGACAGCAAAAGAAGTTTAGGAATGCGTCCCACCTTCGGGTATAAAAATATCCAGAAATCGGTATAAAAAGAGAAAGAAAAACGAGAAGTCCTATGTTTAACCTAGAAAGACGTGCAATATGTTTTATTCTTTTCCGTTCTTTTTTATCTCTAATTGAATCAATATATTGATCTAGAAGCACTTTATCCTGATTATTCTCTGGCATTTACTACCACCTAAATTTTACAAATGTATTATTGTGGATATAACTCATATATAAAGCTTTATTTTCAAACAATTATTTTCCCCTAATAAGTAGGGATTCATCATCAGTAATTGCCACAATCCTTAGAGGATGTTTGAAAAGTATGTTTATTAACATTAAAACCTCCCAAACCTAACCCCCCTATCCCATTCTCTACAAGGGAATGGGGGTTTCAAAGACTCTCTCTTACTAGGAGAGAGGTTTACCAGAGAGGTTTTAA
>JASJCJ010000197.1 GCA_030066045.1 Calothrix sp. MO_167.B12 | reverse complement strand
GGTTCTATCTGACCGAGAGTTTCTGCTTCTCCTAAAAATAAAATACCTTTGTAAGCCAGAGAAAAGTGGAGATTTCTCAGTACCACCTGTTGTAAATCCGATTGTAAATAAATTAAAACATTGCGGCAACTAATTAGATTCATGCGGGTAAAACCAGCATCTTTTGTTAAGTCGTGGGGAGCAAATAATAGCTTTTCCCGTAATTTACGAATTACCTGTAAAGAGTTATCTTTACGCACAAAGTAACGCTCTAATCGTTCGGGACTAATGTTGTTGATAATAGTCTGGGGATAAATACCCTGGGTTGCTTTTTCTAAAGCAGCTTTATCAATATCGGTGGCAAAAATTTTAAATCTGACTGGTTTTTCTGAGTTTGTTACAGCTTCATCTAATAGCATCGCTAAAGAATAGGCTTCTTCCCCTGTAGCGCAAGCAGTCACCCAACAACGTAACTCCTCTTGGGGATCTGCCTTCGCAATTAACTGGGGAATCACTTCAGTTTCCAAGTAATCCCAAGCTAAGCGATCGCGGAAAAATTGCGTTACACTAATTAACAGATCGTGGCGCAAAATTGCTCGTTCTTCGGCTGAAGTTTCTAATAAGCGAATAAATTCATCAATATCATTGCAACCACTAATCAGATATCTGCGTTGGATGCGGCGCGAAAGGGTACTGGTTTTATAATGGGAAAAATCCGTATGTTCGTGGGTAGCTAGTATGGTTGCAATCCGCTGTAAATCAGGGGATTTCAGGAAAACTGTCGGCTCTTGGTTGGTTTTAACTGGGACTTGGGGCGATCGCACTAACTGATTAATTAGCTGTGCCAATTCTGGGGGGGACAAAACTCGATCTACTACTCCTGTAGCAATGGCTGTACGGGGCATTCCATCAAATTCTGCTGTCTCCGGTTCTTGCACCATGGCAAATCCCCCAGCTTCATTAATTGCCCTCAAACCATTTGTGCCATCACTGCCCGTTCCTGATAAAATTACGCCAATAGACCGTTCGGCATAGGTTTTAGCCAGAGATTCTAAAAAGATATCAATGGGAAAGTTGAGTCCGTGGCGGTTCCTTTCCTCTTGCTCTAACAAGTGTAATTTCTGATTGTCTAAGACTAAATTTTTACCGGGGGGAATTAGATACACTGAATTCGGTTCTAATTCCATTCCTTCTGTTACCCGATAAATTGCCATGCGGGTACGTCGCTCTAGTAATTCTTTCATCAGACTTTTAAAATCTGGTGAGAGGTGCTGAATTACCACAAAAGCAGCTCCGCTATCCACGGACATATGCTCAAACAATTCTTCTAGAGCACGCAGTCCCCCTGCCGATGCTCCAATCCCAACTACAAAGAAATTTTGTTCCCGTTCGGATAATGGGTGATCACCCGATTCGCGTTCCGACATAAAACAAGTTGTTTTGTTATGGTCCAAACTCCAACAAAAGCTTGGGGTGTATGACTCAATTTTACCAACTTACACTTCATTTGCTGCCAATATCGCATTTTTTACTTGGATGGAATACACTCAGAACCTCTCTTGGGAGTGGGGGAGTGGGGGAGTGGGAGAGTGGGAGAGTGGGAGAGTGGGGGAGTGGGGGAGTGGGGGAGTGGGGGACTGTTGACCCATTGGGGCTTACCGCCCCGGACACGGGGCTTGGGACACAGAGTGCTCCGCGTCCCCGTGTCCCCGCGTCCCCGCGTCCCCGCGTCATCCGGTTGAACTTCGACCAGTTCTATAAACGGTATAGTACTCTCCCTGGAAATTCTTCTTGGTCGATTCGAGCATAAAGCCGCAGACACGCCAACACTTCCCCTGGAATACCGCCAACTTTCATTGAAAGATCGTCTTTGGATAAACTATGGACATCTGCATAAAGTCCCGATAATTGGCGAATTCGCACATCATGACGTTCTTCATTTGCCTTCTGTTTCATTTCCCTGAGGATAATGCGTCGCGATTTTTGTTTTAGGTTCCCCCACCAAGAATAACGTTCTGCTGGTGGAACAAAAACTAGGGAGTTTATTGCCTCATCTATGTCAATCCAAGCACGAAGAACTAACAGTATATCTCCATTTTCTTCAGCTTTTCGTGTACGCTGGAAGCGATCCATGAGGGCTTCAATGTACTTACTCCGTTGTTCTGCATTTGCATGTAAGGATATCACATCAAAGCGATCGACTGTTTTCAAAGCATGGTGCAAATTTGGTTCTATATCAATCAACCTTTGACAAATAGACACCAGACAAGCCAGTAAACGCAAATCTTCAGATGTGTTCCCTTGGTAAAATTCGGGTTCTAAAGGTACTTTGGTAGACAAACTCAACCCTGTAGCTTGTATACTTCCGGTCAATCCAGGATAAATATCTTCATCCTCAATAAAGGGAAGTTGCACAAGATTAGATGTATCCTCTTCTGCTCCTACTTGCTTTGCATAATTTAAAGCCTTCTGTCGCCAAAATTGAGCCATTGTCTCTGGAACTCGTAGCAGTTGGCGTTGAATCTCATTCCATAAATCTGCATCTGTCTGACTTTGCAGTGGGGAATCCCCCAAATACTTAGTTATTTCTGGGTCAGAATTGAAATCTGACTGCAAACGGTTCAATTTTAATCCACTTGTGGGTGTGGGGTGAGTGGAAATACTAGGAGGTGATGTGGTTGGCACAACATCTTTCCCGGAGTTATCTGGTTTGGGTGGTAGGACTGGTTTCTGGTTTTGGTTAGTTTCCTTAGAAGGAGGCGGTGGTTGCAGGGGAGGTTGTAAAAGACTATGGATATCTTGCACCACTTGATTGCATATTTCCACTCCAGGATCTTGGGGAAATTCTGCTTGAGCTTGCTTGAGGGAAACTTCTAACCCGCACAAACTAAACTTGAGTAACCGAGCTAACTCCGAGTTCTCCACTGCTAATAGCTGGCGTAGGTGCTCCATAAATCTTGCCTCCAGTCCTACCTTTGTGTACTTAATATGTTGCCAAAATCAAAAAAGGGCGTTGCTTAAACAATTCGTAATTCGTAATTACGTTTTGTAATGGGGATTTAAACCCCAACACAAAACAAACAACCCGTAGGGGATGGGGTTTTAAACCCCTAGGAGTATAGATAAATGCGGGATGATTTTACATTTTTAGTCGAGAACAAACATTGCTGCTCCGCGCCTAATGTGTGAGATAAAAATCATCCCCTGAATCAGCAACACCCAAAAAAGTCTAATGTATGCCACAAAATGGATCGCGTTCCGCCTCAACTTCATTGGGTTGTAACTCCAGCTCAGTACGAAAAACGCATCCGGGTTGATGGAGACATTCTCTATCGCTTGATTCCCAATAGGGTACTTCCCCAGCGTGCATCCGCAAAATACCTTTGTTATCTAGAGTCACCCGATATTGGCAAGGGTAATCTGTAACTACATCTGGCTTCCTCAGTTCGCCAATTCTAATCCATTTTTTGGTGTTGTTTTCATCTGTATGATAAACGTAGAAGGTATGTTGTTTACTTTGAGGAAAGGGAGGTAAGGGTTCACTGATTAAACCAATTCCTTGCTGTTTGCTGTCGCTGCCATAATAAAATTCTTGGAGTGGTTGAGCATCACTATTATCAGCTTTAAATACTGGGTGATAGGCATTTGGTCGATCTACAGTCGCTGCTTCTAGGACATTCACGGCAATATCACCATTCTTTAATTCTTTTTCGGTTTTTTCTGTACAAATATTCCACTGCAATTTTCCATCATTAGTAAATAGTGTTGTTTTTTCTGGATTGAGGTCAGCTTTTTCGATTGTTTCTCCCAGATTAATACCCTCATCGGCACTATTAATTAAATAATAGGGGTTTCCTCGACAAAGCAAAACATTAATTTGCAGTTCTGAATCAATCTCAAATTGGATTTTTATTTGGTCAAGAAACGTAGCCTCATTCAAGTTTGGGTCTGATTTCTGGAGTTCTTTCCACAGTTTTTCACCTTTAAAATCACCCCAAAGTCGAGGTTCTCCCCGCTCATAATCTTGACGGTAAATAATGTTACTCAATTGTATGCCTAACCATTGAGTACGAGTTTTTGCTACTGTATCTCGGGGAGAAATTTGATAAAGTTCCTGTCCGGCTTTGAATATGAGTAATAAGTCTTGGGTTTGGGTTTTGCGTTTAAAGTTGCAAGGTAAATTGTAGAACAAGTTTTTAACATCAATTTCCAGCTGATTGGCTCCCTGACGCAACAATTCCTTAGACTCTTCCGGGTCAAATCTTAGTTGACGCAATCTCTCGGCATAACATGCTCCTGCTGAGGTGGCTAGCTTAGTAAATTCGAGGACAAAGGTAATCCGCTCTTGATTCCATACGAAATATTTAGACTGACTAAATTCCTGGTAAATCTCTTGCTGTACTAGGTGGAGATTACAAGTTTTTCCCGATAGAATTAACCAATCAACTTTTTCTGTTGGTTGATCATCATTATCTTGTTGGTTATTGGTAGAACCCAGGCGACTTTCCATCAGTCCTTTAGCAATACCAATGGCTTCTTTAATGGCTGAAGTTGCTACTCGTTCAAATTGCTGGTTGTCGAGGACAATATTTAGACTGCTAGGATTTTTACTCTGAAATTTAACCACACCTTGTTTCAGCAGTTCGGAAATTTCTTGTTCACCGAGAGTAAAATTCAAGGGAGAACCATCTGTGGGTGGCTTTTGTCCAAGTTTGAGTTTGGCAGTTTCTGCATAATCCCAGAGTGTATAAAAAGTGTTTAGGCGTTGGGGAGCTGATTTCCAACGGGTAGGCAATACTTTTTCCGCAGTATCAAGAGCCTCTTTGTAAGCTACAAAATCACTTTCTGGGTTTTCTTTGTCTAGACATTGCAACAGGGAACCCCCTTGGAATTTACCCTGTTTGAGGAAGCGATCGCTCAATCCTCCACTCAGTAAATCTTCTAGTTTATCGCTTTCTAAGTCACCATTTGTTACCGCTGTCAGTAAGCAGTCAGCGATCGCAACTTTCAGTAATCGAAACACACGTAGGGTAACTAATTCACCACCTAATTGTAAGTGACCAGAAGATCCTAATAGTTTGGGTGTAAGTTTATAATAGCGTCCTCCTAAACCCCGGTCCTGAGCATTGGCAAAGGAAGGAGTTTTATCTTCTAGGGTGAGTTGAATCAAGGCAATATCAGTGGTTCCTCCACCAATATCTAAGACTAGGACATTTTGCGACCATGTTTGGTCTTGGGGACGACAACGGGTTTTAAAGGACTCAATCCCAATGTTGAGATTACCACCAAATTCTCGCCAGAGGAAAAATATTGCCACGGAAACGGCTTCGTCGTAAGCTGTTTGCACATCCTCAATCCCAGGGAGTTGTTCTACTAGTTCTTTCACCTGCTTACGCACAATTGGTGGTGACACCGCTGGATAAGTGACCACTGCTGTGTGAAAATCACCTTCAGAGAACTTGCGCTTGCCCTGTTGACGGTAGTCTTCGGTTAACTCAACTAGGTGCCCCCAAGCAGCTTGAATCATTTGATCGACGGTGATTTTTTTGTCTTCTTTACCATCGACACTAACTAGGAAGTCCCGCTGTTGA
Organism: Calothrix sp. MO_167.B12; assembly: GCA_030066045.1. GTDB lineage: Bacteria > Cyanobacteriota > Cyanobacteriia > Cyanobacteriales > Nostocaceae > Calothrix_A. The sequence goes on along the minus strand of JASJCJ010000197.1, from coordinate 8,968 downwards.
CCAAAGTAGCGTTTGGGTGAATGGTGAAACTTGCTAATAATTTTGTTTAAAGAACCACTTTCCCCTTGGGCGATGGCTTTGTTTCTATTGAGACTTGCCTGTTCGCCCATTTTCACTTTTAAAGGATTCAGGCTGGTAATTTCTAACTCACTGGGAATTTCTGTATCCCGGCGAGTAATGTTGAGAATAACTGGGATCAGATTTTGAGATTCTAGGGTAGGTACGCGGAACACTTCATGGTATATCTGATAAAGTTTTTTACTAACAGCTCTGCGGAATGGTTCACGACTATTAACTAAACATAGTTCGATTTGACGAATAGCTTCTAGAAATCTTTGTTGGTTTTCCCCTGCAAAAACTTCATGTAACCGACTCGGTTCTATTTCCAGAGTTCTGCTCATGTCATTAATAAATTTTGACCACTCACTAGCACTGACATCAGGTAAAGCTACAGTAGCAGGTGAACTTAACCATGATGCTAGGAGTTTACGCAATCGCATTTCTTGCTCTTTGGGTAAGATTTCTGCAATTGGAACTTGGATAGGATCGAACAGTGTGACTGTGGAATTAGATGTCCCAAAATCTAAAGCTAACCAACCTGGAAATCGTTTTGGGGAAAACCATAAATTACAACCAGCCTCAATATTTTTGGGTACAGACTGGATGGGATTTCCTTCAGCATCACTATCAAAATAATCTACTTTTACCTGCAAATTACAGTTGACTGGCTGTGTCAAACGTTGACTAAGTTGACAAGGATTTGCTTTTAATTCCCATGAAGAAGTAAGACGCTCTAGTGTCTTATAAATGTATGGAGGATAAGCTTGTTGAATTTGTGTTGCTAATTCTGCTGGTGTTCCACTCACAGAACAAATAATACGGGAGATGTGAGGGATGTTATTTCCATCAGCAATAATTTGGATTTTTGGTAATTCCAGAAGCAGAGGTTCATTCTCTGGTTTTTTCAAGGAAAATTTAGGTACAACTTTAATTTTTACTGCCATTTTTTTTTTAATAGCCAAACAATTAACTCTGAAGACTGATTAACTTGAGATACAATTTTGATTTTTACTGCCATTTTTTTTTAATAGCCAAACAATTAACTGGTGAACACTGATTAAATGGATGACACTGATGGCATGGATAGTTGACAACTCTTAATTCTTAAATTGCTATTTAGTGGAAGCAATTTCCGCCATTGTCTGTAGCCAAGAAGGAATTGATGTATTAATTTCCTCATTATCATCTGCAATATATTTCAGTAATATTTCTTTTCTGGAAATATTTTGCAAACAAAAAATCATAATTTCTAAAAACCCGGAAATCTCATCATTAATTTGCTGATTTATTTCGCTGATATATTGAACTAAATGAACACTGGCAATAGTATTTATTTCATCTCGTAATCGTAGTACTAACAATAAATGATTAACATTTTGCGGATTATTTTGAATGCGGTCTGGTGACCAATCAAAGATTTGTCCCATGTCGTGTTTCTCATTAGCACGGGCTAGGGGAAATATGGGTTCAGATTCAATTTCTTTCTCTTGATTCGTGATTTCGGAAATAATTGGCTGTGCCCATTGTTTAGGATCATAACCACGCAATAATTGAAAGAATAAATCGGCTTCTTCATTCCCAAGTTCTGTTCTGATCTTTTGTTCCATTTCCGGCTTGAGAATTGCTTTTAAATAGTCTCGCTGTGAAGCTACTTCAGTTGACAATGTGGTTAACAAATCTCTAACCGCTTGGTGGACGCGATCGCGGGCAAAATCTGACAATTCTTTGATAGTCTCTGCAAATGGCGGATAAAAATCTTCACTTTTGGTGGGGATATTAACCCAATTACTCTTTGCCAATAATTTACCAGCTGCTCCTTTAGATTTTGTGAGGGCAATGTTACCATTGACGGTTTTGTTAAACAATAAAGTCCACTGGTTCCAGTTAAGTATTTTATAGGTTAATTCATCTTTCACCACATCACTAACTGCAATTCCTCGACGGTCTTGGAGTGGTTCTTGACCTAACTCTTTTTGGAAACTTCTGTAGGTTTTATATAAGCTGTCGATAGTAGTACGTAAGTCAATTAAAGTTTGACTTTCTGCTGTGGGTATCCCTTCTTCTTCTATGATTGCTAATATTTGTTTGAGATGATTCTGCTGTTGAGCCAAATTATCTGCCGCTCGACGAGTGTCTAACTCTAATTGCTGCAAACCGTGAGTTGCTACGTGTTTCTGAATCAATTCCCGCAGTTTACCAATACCACCATCTTGAGCAAAGTACTTCAGTTGTTGCCCAAGGGTGCTGCGGGGATCTGTTTCTAACAGTCTTTCACTTAAACTCCCCCACTTTTGACGCATCCGTTGGGACTGCTGCAAATAACCAGGATATTCCAAATTAGCTAAAAACTCGTCAGAGCCTGCTTTCACCGTACTGTCACGTTTTGCTAAGTCTGCTAACCCCATCAGTTGGTCTAACACAACGATGCGATCCGGTTTGGTGGTAAACGCAGAGGCATTGTCAATGGTAGTATTGAGAACCCTGAGCTTTTGAAGAACGGTTTCTTGGGTTAAAGGAGTATTACTAGCAGCATCATCAATCAGATTATCCAGTTCTCTTTCTCCTCCCTCACTTTCCAAGGGAAGTTGATTAAATCGACCTACACCCACCAGAATTAGGTCTTTTAGGTCTTGCTGAGGTCTTTGCTGCTGCATCATGGTAAAGATTTGATTGGCGCGATCGCCCCCTGGAGATTTACCATTTAATAGGATGAGAATAGTCTGTACTTCTGATAATTCCCGCAGTGACAAAAAAGTATCCCGCACACCAGAATTAGCTGCTCCTAAACCAGGAAAATCTAGCAGAACAAAATCAGCAATACCACCACCAGTGGAAAGATTCCAAATTTGCTGGGATATTTTCACATCAATATCTACTCGTCGAATCAGGGGAAAGCTTTTTTGCAATAACTGAACCTGCAAATTCTGGGGTGTCTTCCCCAATGGGATGGGAGCTTTAGGTAAGTCCTGAAAGCCAAGATTTTGAATTGCTATGGGTATCTCAGCTAATTTCAAACCTTGATGAGCAGTATTAGCATCTATTTGGAAGCTGTGACTGCACATGGCTCTCCCATAAGCAACATAAGCACGCACAAAAATTACCAACTCCCGCAGCAAATAACGTAGTTCCAAATTATTACTGCTGTTCCATGTTGACTCACACCAATTGAGGATATTATCCCATGTCGTGAGTTCCTGAAAAGGAACCGAATCCAGTCCTACCGCTGTTGTCCGACGGTTTGCTTCCTGTAGCATAAAGCGCAAGCATTCTTGTACCCCTTCATGTTCAAGATACTCGACAGTAAAGTTATCAATCTGGGTGGTTTGAAACCCATCTTGAGGAATTAGGTGGATGGCGGTAACATTACCTGTAGTAGGGTTTTCACTCACTGGTAAAGCATCTGCATATCCAATCAGGCTACCCAAAAGCAAAGTTTTACCACTACTAAATTCCCCCATTACACCGATTTTAACTGGAGAAGTCGCAAATTCAACGGTTTTCTGTGCCGCTTTCCCCAGTTTAATTAAACAGTCATCAAGGCTAGGAGGAACCCAGCCTTCTTCTAGTTTCGATGGATTTGGAGGTACTAAATCTAGTTTCTGGAGAATGGATTCGCCGTACTGTTTATAAGAGTCCAGTGTTTCTGGTGCCATTTTTATCCTCCTCACTTAAAAGCAGGTTATTTTTACACCTTAAACTCAGATGTAAGCTTTTGCACTGGTATGCAATTATTTCTTAATTCAATACCTATGGGAATCTAGAAAATGGTTGTTAGTTGTTAGTTGATGGTTGACAGCTTATGTGTGGGAGATATACTTTCATGCTTGGTTGTGTACAAACGTTCATGGAGGGCTAGGGTCTGTTTTCAAACCCAAAATTAGCATCAATTGTAGGTTGGGGAGCCACTCTTGTGCGCGGGTTCCCCGCGTTGAGAGAAGTGGCGTTTGAGGAACGAAACCCAACATTTTCCGTACACCCAGTTGGGTTTCACTTCGTTCTACCCAACCTACACCATAGTTTGAAAACACGCCCTAGCTTGAACATAGGGAGTGAGGGAGTGAAGGAGTGTAGACATGCAGTGGCTTCTCGTAGAGTAGGGTAGGAGTAGGGGCGGGGTTTCCCCGCCCAGAGTGAGGGAATTATTTTCATGTTTGGTTGTGGGATTTGACCGTGGGAGACTAGCTTGAAAATAATTAGGAACAACTCAGTAGGGGCGCATTGCGTGCGCCCTTAAAAAGTTGGGAACAAAGCATTTTCATCCTTGGTTGTGGTATTTTCTCGTGGGGGACGGGGTGAGGTGACGACAATATGGTAAGTAAATAAGCGGATTTGATATGACTTGTAAGTAACCTTACCCTGACAACAGCCAAAATCCCTCTCCTTTATAAGGAGAAGGAAAGATTTTTGCAACCGCGAAAAGCGAGAGTGAGGTTTTTCATCGTCACTGCCTTCTACTCAAACATCCTCTTAGGTAATACCAATTCAAATAATGTTTGCGACACATATATTCTTCGTAAGGGCACGGCATCAACGATATTTTGGTGTATACAATTATCTTGCTGATGTTCCCTACCCATCTGTTGCATTCTTTTTTCAAAATGGTATACACATATCTTGCACCTTCTCAATAAGAGTAAGGTGGGCAGTGCCCACCCTACGCTAAATCAAGGGTTTCAGGCTCTAATTTTCTCAATAATCTTGTGGTGCAAGATGTGAATATAGGTAGGGCTTGCTGATGAGGCACTACGTAAAACAGGTGAAAATTGGGAATTTGCATCTGAAGCTATAGCTGCTGTTGAAAGTCAATCAGTAGAAACAGCAACCATGATATCTTGTATTGTTGTACAGCATTCGAGTTCAAACGATAATTAATTAGGTCGAGCTAAATTTTTGAACTTGGTGTATTGGGGGTCAAATAATAGCTTCACCGTACCCGTAGGACCATTGCGGTGTTTGGCAATAATCACTTCCGCAATCCCGCGATCGGGACTGTCGCTGTTATAATAATCGTCACGGTAAAGCATAATTACTAAATCCGCATCCTGCTCAATAGAATTGTGGACTACGATATTATTAGCAACAAAGTTATGCAAACCAGGAACGCTCAAGTCAAATACTTCTTCCATGCCATCAGGTCTGATTGAAGATATCTCATCCCAATGTTTAGGTAAAGCTAGATGATCGCCTAATTTTAACTCATCCAGTCTTCTCCAGCCACGAATAGTTAAAAATTTATGATTTCCTGTTGCTTTAATCTTCCTTCCTAATCGAGTTGTTAAGGTAAACACGGGCTTCATACCTGTAGAAAAAGCATGACTAACAATTGCCCTTTCTAATTTCATTGTATTCTCGTTAAGTGCCCAAACTGCAAAACCAGATTTACCCACTAGTTCCCTAATTGGTACTTGTACACCGCTATCTGCTAATGTCACCAAACTGTCACCAGTTAAGCAACCAGATTCCCTCAAGTCTGATAACATGGGACGCTTATTGGTACGTGCTTCCACCCCTCTACTCAACTGGGAAAGGGCAATCACCGGCGCACGTAATTCCCTGGCTAAACCTTTAATACTACGGGTAATTCTCGATAATTCTTGGACGCGATTATCCCCCGCACCTTCCATTAATTGCAAATAATCAATAATCACTAATCCCAATTCTGTGCCCACTTCTGCTTGCAAACGCCGTGCTTGGGAACGCATTTCTGTAACTGTAATATTGGGGGTATCATCAATGAAAATGGGCATTTCTGACAACATCCCAATGGCACGACTTAAGGGTTCCCACTGAGATTGACTGATACGTCCGCTACGCAGATATCCACTTTCAATCTGTGCCTCTGAGGCTAATAATCGTTGTACTAGCTGTTCTTTAGACATTTCTAAACTAAAGATAGCCACTGGTAGTTTGTATAAACCGGCAATATTGTGGGCTAAATTCAAACAGAACGCCGTTTTCCCCATTGATGGTCTACCAGCTACAATAACTAAATCGGAACGCTGGAAACCATTAGTCATGGCATCTAAGTCATAGAAGCCACCAGGAATTCCCGGTAAGGCTACCCCTTCATGGCGTTCTTCAATGTCCTGAAAGGTGTAAATTAGGGTATCGGCAATATGTACTAATCCTGATTGGGGACGTTCTTGAGCAATTCCAAATACTTTTTGCTCTGCTCTATCTAATACTTTGGGTAACTCCGTTTCCGTCTCGTAACCCAGATGGACAATTTCATTCCCAGCTTTAATTAACTTGCGGCGCAGGAATTTTTCCATTACCAAGTTTGCTAGGGCATCAATATTAACTGCGGATACGGTACGATCCACTAAGGATGCTAATTTACTTCTGCCACCAACCTTAGCTAGTAAATCATAGTCTGCTAACCAACTAGTAACAGAAAGTAAATCCGTGGGTTTTCCTTGGGCGTGGAGTTGTAAAGCTGCTTGATAGATATCTTTGTGGGTACTAATATAAAAAGCCTCGGGTACTAAGCGATCGCTCACCCTACCAATTGCTTCTGGATCGAGTAAAATACCCCCCAGTATGGCTTCTTCTGCTTCGATATTTTGAGGAGGTAAGCGATCGCTACCATTACCTTGAAAGCTAAGTTCTTCAGACATATTTCCCACATTCTGTGCTTTAGATTATAGCATCTAACAAACGCCATTTATAATTCGTAATTACCCTAGGGACTGTTTTCAAACCTCACATCAACCTAAACTGTAGGTTGGGTTGAGGGACGAAACCCAACATTCTTCGTTCGGTTTGTTGGGTTACTCTGCGAGAAGCCACTTCGTGTCTACACTCCGTTCTACCCAACCTACACGATAGTTTGAAAACACGCCCTAGTGGTCTGTCCCATCAGTTCTGATGGGTAAACAACTGTAGTGGGAGCGTCTCGCTCCCTTCTGTAATCAGGAAGCGGGCAAGATGCCCGCACTACAACAATAAACTATCAAAATTAATGTGGCGCAACACTAGTAGGGAATGGGGGTTTAAAAGCCTCTTTCCTTGTAGGAGAGAGATTTAAGTAACCTTTTAGACTTGATAAACATCCTCTAAGTAATGATTATGATAATTATCGTATCGGTAATAATTACAATTACTTTTCTCCTTTTAGCTGAATTATCATCATTCCCACTTACAACTTTAATTTGAGTGTTGTCTTTTTTATCAAGCTGTATCGAAACAATAAATTATTTCAAAACTTGATATTAATTATTGTTTTATAGATGAAAGAAAATATCTATGGGATAAAATTAGGTATTAAAAACAGGTGGTTACACAAAAATAGGGAAAAGTCAGGTTTTGTGAGATAAATCCGCTCGAAAGTGCTGACAATCAAAGAGTCAGCCGCTACGCGAACAGAATGGAGACTGGAATTTAAATAAATCATTCTTTTTTAGCAGTTACCATAAAGGAACGTCGCATTCCAGGTACTGAACGGGGTGTAACTTGGACCGAATAACGTCCATAATTTGCTCTCATTTCTCCAGGTTGGATAACTGACGCATTCCACCCATAACAAGCAAATAATTCTTCTGGTTCGTCTGTGCCAAAACGCCAATTTTTACTAATTAATCCATTCTGATGTTGAGAGCCTATCTCCCACGACTTTACACTGATTAAATCTGCACCTAAATAACTCCCTTTGACACTAAAATTAGAAATTGTTTGCAGTAATGTATTTACCTCTTTTTCATCCAGATACATCAATAAACCTTCCATCAACCAAACTGTAGGTTCATTAGATTTATACCCTTGATTTTTTAATAAATGCACCCAAGGTTTTTGCAAATCTGTGGCGATGACCTGACGATGGCATTTAGATGGAATATCCTTCAGAATTACTTCTTTGCGAGACATGATTTCTGGTAAATCAATCTCGTACATACATATTTCAGGTGGTAAAGGTAGGCGATATGCCCTAGTATCATACCCCACCCCTAGAATTACAATTTGACGTACCTCTGGTATGACAGATATCAGAAAATCATCGAAAAATTTAGTTCGCACTGCCACAAATTGGATGCGAAGGGTATTTGATTTCGGGTCTTTACCGTCTTGTTTTTGCCAATTATCCCTCAAAGACTGCATTTCCTCAGACCCAACTAACTGAGCAGCAAAAGGATCTTCAAAAAGTCGGTCTACCCTTGCCGATTCAATAGCACGTTTGGCCGCCATTACTACTGCGGTACGACAAACATCATTTTTGATTTCTGGTATTTTTTCGGCTTTTGCTGCCAGTTCGTTTTCCATAATTTACAATTTACTGCTTGATAACGGGCGCAAGTATCATTGTCACAAAAAACCGGGATAAGAAATATTACATCAATAGTACAGAAGTATTCGTCGCCTAAAACCCTTGTTTTTTCCTTGAGTACACCAATTCACAAAAATATTGATACATATGTAGGGGATCATGTAGGGGCGCAATGCTTGCGCCCAAATCCATAATTTGTATCACCAATAAAGTGAAACGGTAGTAATTACTGGCAGGATAATCAAAACGCGTCATTCCCTTGCCCCCAACAAGCGTGTGCATCATGCCCCAAGGATTGGGTTGCAGGATGCGTTGATGCAAGAGTTGATGATGGGGTAGGAGTAGGGAAAGAGGAGCGTGAGCTTCCCCGCTCTGTGTAAATTCACTAACTTTTTTTTTCAACTGAATTGTTATCTTATGTTTTATCTAGTATTATGAAAAATATAATACTAGATAAAAACTGTTACTGGTTTATGTCTAACTAATCTAGGTAAAATCAGATAGAGGGTGAGATGAAGAAAAAGGGCTCTTGCGTACTTAACGTGCTAAATTAATATCATAGTGCCAAGAAAGTAAAGCTCTAATTTCAAAATTGCGAAAATTCCTGAAGCCAAATCCACTTCGCTTTATTAACTTCAATTTATTATT
>JASJCJ010000025.1 GCA_030066045.1 Calothrix sp. MO_167.B12 | reverse complement strand
AGCTAAATTGTATAAAGTAAAAAACCAGGTTATTGTAGTGCGGGCAGCGTTCGACGGCTCGACTGAGCTGAGCCGAACGTCTGAGCTCACGCCGAAGTCCTGCCCGCTTTATGTATACAATTTAGACGCTTAACAGCTTAAAAAAATATCCCAAAGTTTAACAGTGGTACAGGCATCCTTGCCTGTATCATATGAAATCCGGATGATTAGTTACCGCAAAAACCTCACCCCCTTCCCCTCTCCGCAAGTTCGGAGAGGGGAGTCGGTCGGACGGGGTGAGGTGACGAAAATATGGTAAGTAAATGAACGGATTTGATATCAAAGGGGTTCCCAGGGATGCCTACCCCACAATATGGGACAATTTATTTCTTGGTATTCCCTAACCCCTCAGCAGTTACCTAGGGTCTACTAAATAACTTTAAAACTCTTATGCTGTAAGCACCTCAGGCGATTTTTGTCGAAAAAAGTGCAAGAGAATAGGGATATAAGGCTTAAAAATCTTGCATTGACGAGCGACCCCGCGACGACGACAGTCGCAAACGCCAGTTCCTACAAGTCGGCGCAGCCGCCCAACGGACTGGCTCGGGAACGCGCGAGTCGTGACAAGAAGATTGGAGTTCAAAAAATGGGAAACAATAAGGCTGAAACTGTTAAAAGTTCCCTGCCCTTGAGTTTCCCGTTCCCTACCCCCACAATCATGACTTTTATAGCTAACGCTACGCTACGCGAACAGCAAGCCCTATCTAAGCTTGCAATTCAGCAACTACTTCCCGAACAATATTGAAGAGTTCAGCCACGATGTAATCCACAAAGGGTTTACCATTGATATCCTCGGTGATCCAAGGATCCATGATCACCGATCGCAGCACCGAGATTGCTTCGTCTGCATCATCATTACCAGTCCCTGATGCTAACCCTAATAAGCGTTCTTTATAGTCATTGAAAAAGACCTCGCCGTAGCTGTGTTTGAGGAAATCCGTGGTACTGACGATAATTTCATAGTTGTAGATATCACGACCATCGGGTTTAATACTCATGCGATCATAGATTTTTTTGTTAAAGGCATTGACCTCATCTAAATTTTGATTTAGTACACCCTTTACCTTGTAGTTAAAGGCATAGGTGAGAATATTTAAGTCTGAGCCAGTTTGACGCACCATATCGAAAAGTGCGCCTTCCCTGTCCGCGATCAGAGATTTAGGGGTTTGACCAGACAATTTTTGCAAGAAACTTGGTATAGGTTCAATTTCAAATTTAGGGGTAGGAACGACGACAAAATCCGTTTCTTTCTCACTGTACTCCAATAACTTCCAATGGAAAACTTTACAGTTGTAGAGAGTGCGCCCTAAAATTTTGCCGTAACCTTGGCGCGTGGGACGGATGGCTGCATGGCTCAGATAAACCCCGGCTGCGGCGGCTCCAGGTTTTGATCCCTCAATCCCATAGGTTCCTAGCACCAATTCTTCTTCTGTGGTGGCACCACCCGAGTTGATATAGGGAGCTTCAAAGGCAATCAAACTCCGCATCGCCATATTACGATAACACAAGGCACCCGCAGGATAGGGGATATATCCTGTTTTATGGGGATCGACGGTGATGGTATCGGTATGCTTGAGGTTTTGATATTGCTCAATTACATAATCGCTGAGGGGTAAAGGAGGAAGGGGTGTTCCTTCAGGATCATCCAAGTTATCCCATAACAAGGCTGCGAAATAGCCACCCCAAGCACAATCGGCATGAAGGGCGAAGTCCACATTCATGGGACGGTACTTGTCGTTGCGTAATCTGATCATCTCCGTCAAGGGATCAACATTCCCTTCTTCCGTGGTGCCAAAGATAGAAGCAATCGAGATAATGGGGTGCTTGCTGTCAATATAATCATCAATCGCCGTTTCCAGGGCAGCCACATCCATGCGACCATAGGTGTCTAGGGGGAGGGTGTGCATATTATTCGCCCCTATTCCCAGAATGGCAGCCCCTTTAGGTAAGGAATAGTGTTTAGACGCAGGGACAATCACCACCGGATCACCTACACCTGTTCCCGCTAAAAACCTCTGGAAAAAGTCGAGGAAGCCCATATTTTGGATGGAATAGGGGGAAAGGGCTGCGTTGAAAGCTTCTGAAGTAACCCCATAGGTATCAAAGTTTTCCAGTAAGCGGTTGGATAGATTTAACACTTCGTCCACCGACAAGTTCAATAAAGCCCAAGTGTCTAAGCTACCGATAGAGCTAGAAGTTCCCGAGGGTTGGGTAACGGGAAACAGGGTCAGCAAATCCTTGCCTAAGTCAGTTCCTAAGTCCTTGAGGGCTGCTTTGAAGGAAAGGGGATAGAATTTCAGATTACGAGCAGCCCAGAGGGCTTCAATATTCGCCGTTGATCCTCCGCAGGTAAGGTGTCCCCAAGGTTGCGGTGTAGTTTCCCGATAACCCAACATACGGCACAAGTCCCGTGCGGCTTCCACCTCAAAGATGGTGGTGACGGGGGAAGCTTCCAAGGCTACATTATTTTGGTTGTAGAGCATGGCAGCCACATAGCCTATCATCCCCGGTAAGGTCTGATCCCAGTTCATATGACCTTGGTAGCGCATACTGAAAAAGGGTGCGGATTTCTTCAGTTCCGCCAGCATAGTATAGAACTCGGTTTTAATAGTGTCTACGGCCTGGAGATATCCAGGTTCCCGCTTCATGGCTTCAGTGATGGGAGAGGGATCGCTGGGGTGGAAGTTGCGTCGCCAAAAAACATGGTCGTTGATGGACAGTAAAATTAACTCAGAAAACAAATCTAGGTTTTCTCCCCGTGGTCCAATAAACCAAGCAGCCACTTCTCGCTCGGTTTCATGTTCCCCCCCAAGCAAATCTTCAAGGGTTTGGGCGACAACATGCTTTTTGACCCCTAGTTCAGGAATGGTATGGGAGGCTAATAAATCGCTGACTGCTTTCCTTAAGTTGTTCAGTCCTTCACTGGAATAGTTGGGTGTTAAATCGATGGGAAGTTTAATCATGTTTATTCCTTGGATAAATCATTATTGAAAGTTTTAGAGGGAGGCGATCCAATACTTGTCGGTTAAGGGGAAAAGGGGAAGAAAAAACTTTTCACCCTTACCCTTTAACCTTTTCCCAAAACCAAATTCATCAGTTCAAAATGCTTAACTGACTGGTATTGGGAAGCGATCGCAGCTACCATTAGCCACAATGATCGCCAGAAATTATCTGCATCCATCAACCATATCTGAGATGACAAATTATAATTTTTAGTATATTAAATAACAAAAATAATACTCTCTCAAAATAAATTTATACTTTCATAAAATGTAATAATCTTTGCATAATAAAAATTTTGGTTATCAATTATAAAGATAGATTTCAGTATGGTTAAAAACTTATTTTTTTATTAAGAATAACGGAATTATTAATTTCTCCCTTAACTTATCTGTATAATTGCTGTCTGAAGTAAAAATAAATAGCGATCGTTAAACCTCTCAGTTTTATAAAGTAGTGCGTTATTGGTGAGGCCCTCGCGAAGCACTTAACTTTACTGGAGTAGCAAGGCGATTCCCGGCATACAGGGATCTGGGTAAGTACTACTCCTCTACTTACCCAAACCCTAAGCTTAGGTTCCACGGGTGTTAGAATACCCGTTGGTTTTTCCTCCGCGCTATAACATAGACGCGGTTTCCAAACCTATCAAGGAGTTTTAGATGACTGCGACAGCACCATTTGCGAATCAGCCAAGCCCAGAATTATCAAAGTCAGGATTACCTAATATTTGCGGTTCGGAAGCAGAAATTAGTTCAGTCGTTACACACAACGAACCAATCTTTTTAAATCAAACTAATCTGCGCGTAGAAGATATTACTGCCGGGTTCGCCTGCGCCCTACATATGCACCAACCCACCATCCCTGCTGGTGTGAATGGGGAACTCATCAGTAATCTCCAGCATATGTTTAATAATCCCAGTGATGGAGACAACCACAATGCAGCAGTATTTGCCAATTGTTACAGCCGCATGGGAGATTTTATTCCCCAACTAATTTCTGAGGGTTGCAATCCCCGAATTATGCTTGACTACTCAGGAAATTTGTTGTGGGGTTTGCACCAAATGGGACGTAATGATGTCCTTGACAACCTGAAGCGGATTACCTGCGACTCCCAGTATCAGCCCTATGTAGAATGGCTAGGAACCATGTGGAGTCATGCAGTTGCCCCTTCCACACCAATCCCCGACTTGAAATTGCAGATTCAAGCATGGCAACACTACTTTGCTGCCATGTTTGGCTATGATGCCTTAAAACGGGTGAAAGGGTTTTCTCCTCCAGAAATGCACTTACCCAACCACCCAGATACCTTGTTTGAGTATATTAAGGCTCTGAAAGAATGCGGGTATCGTTGGTTAATGGTGCAAGAACATTCAGTGGAAAGATTGGATGGTTCGGGGTTGCGCCATGAAGATAAATATATTCCTAACCGTTTAGTTGCTCGCAATTCTCACGGTGAAACAATTAGTATCACAGCCCTAATTAAAACCCAAGGTTCCGACACCAAATTAGTGGCACAAATGCAGCCCTATTTTGAAGCTAAAGGACAAGGTAAGCAGCAAATTGGTAATGTGACTATACCCTCTTGTGTGACCCAAATTGCTGACGGGGAAAACGGCGGCGTGATGATGAATGAATATCCCCGTGATTTAGTTAGGGTATATCATGAAATCCGCGATGGTGGGGGTAACACTTCCGGAACTGTGGCATTGAATGGTACTGAGTACCTGGAACTGATAGAGGCTGCGGGTGCCAATCCAGAGGATTATCCCACTTGTCAAGCCGTACAACAACACAAAATTTGGCAGCGAGTCAATCCCGATACAGCCACACCAGAAGCGGTAGAAAAAGCCATTGAAGAATTGAAAGAAACAGACCATCAATTTCATATGGATGGTGCATCATGGACCGATGATTTGAGTTGGGTAAGGGGCTATGAAAATGTCCTCGAACCCATGAATAAACTCAGTGCTATGTTCCATGAAAAATACGATCCCCTAGTACAACAAGATCCTGCCGTAACCAAGCGTCCTGATTACCAAGAAGCTTTGTTATATACCTTGTTAGTGGAAACTAGCTGTTTCCGTTATTGGGGACAGGGAACTTGGACTGATTACGCACGGGAATTATATCGCCGTGGCGAGGCTGCTATTAAGGGTTAATTCACAATTGATTTAACTAATTCGGTGGAATTCCCCATCCGTCTATACGGTGGGGATGGATAGCGGGGACAAACTAGGGGTACTCTTCGAGAAGGCTTCACCTACGATGCCCCTAGTTTGTCCAATCTCCCACCAGACTGGTGCTGAATATAATCTTTTACGATTTGTAACGGTGCTTGTTTCATGTCTTGGATCATGTTTGGTGTTAGCACCTGACGCCGATACTTAGTGACAAAAACAATATGCAGGTGAATAGAGAAAACAACGTGTGAGCCTCTACACAATTTAGTAGTAGACTGACACGCCTAAAAATGTAGGTTGGGTTGAGCGATAGGGAAACCCAACAAAGCTTTACTGGTGTTGGGTTTCATTCTTCAACCCAACCTACACTTATTGCACTATTTTAGCTGTGTCAGTCCACTACGTATTTTTTCAAAAATTAAGTATGATTCCTATATCCCAGACTTGATATTAATTTCGTAAATCAAGATTAATTCTATATTATTGACAATTTCAGGATTTAGAGAGCCATCCTTTTTCAAATTTTTAGGAACTTTAGTTAGGTCGAAATTAATCACCCAATCCCCAAACCAATTATTAGCAACACTTTGATTAATTGAATTATCATTTTCATTAATGATATTGTTACCTCCAATAGTAATAGTGTCAAAGGACATAGGTGATGATACATCAGGAGTATCAAGCTTAAAAATTATCCCCGTCAGTTTGGCTTCTTTGATGTGAGGTGGAATAATGTCTTCTGAAATTTTAAATTTCAACTCTTGCGATTTCGTGTTTTTATTTAAATTCAGAAAAGTATGCCATTCCCCTGTAAATAATTGTTTTAGGTTGAAATAATAAGCCTCAGAATATTGCTTTAATGGCTCTAAATTAGTGACTTCTTCCCTAAATTTATCCCCTCCATCTAAAGCGGTGTAACTCAAAGTAATAATAACATCGGAAATGGTATCAAAATCAATGCGATTGGCTGCTTTGGGTAAACTGAGTTCCCAAGTAGACACTGCACCTGTACCTTCAAAGGGTAGATACCGTTCATCTTGGAAGTTGAGTACAAACATACCGTTGTCGTCAGTACCTTTGGAGAGGGCTATTTGCTGGTTGTTACGCCAGCCTTGACGTATTGATTTGGTATAGTTCATCGGAATTGCTGCATTCTTATCTGAATTAGTTAGTAACCATTCAACAGCATTTTTATTTGGCTCAACTAGGACTTTATCACTGGTTTGCTTGAGAGTAGCATTGATGTTTTGGTAAGGACCAACAACAGCAGGTATGGAGACCGAAATAGTTTTGATTTGGCGACAGTAGTGACCAGGAAAGTCGAAATCAAAAAGTTTTTCGTCAAAGCTGAAGAGGCATTTTCCATACTTGATTAAGTTAAGAAAAGCAAGAGGATCGATTTGACGGAGGGAAATAATTTTTTCGATTTCTAAGTCACGTTCATTGCCATCTAGATAAGCTTTTTCCAGATGGTTTAAACCTAACATTAAACTTTCCCCTGCCAAGAGACCTTTTTTCTGACTATCCCAGTGAGTGGGTTGAATGTAGGTGTCGTCTTTGTTGAGTTCGTATTGGTAAGCTTTTTGGGCAGAATTTGCCATGTCCAAGGCGATTTTGTAAGTTTGGAAATAGAGACCGGACAAGCGACCCACCATCCACTGATACAACTCTTTGTTGGTGAATTTGTCTTTTAGGAACTGTTCGATTTCGCGGGAATGTTCCATGCTCTTATTGTGAACGTCGAGTTCGGCTTTAGCCATCTCAATTCGCACTTGGGCGGCTTTGATTTGCTCTTCAATTTGCTGAATGTCCCAGTCTGCCATTTTATGCTGGAGTTCCCAGTCTTCTTGACGGCGTTGGAATTGGGCAATGGTGGAAGCTAAAGAAGCTTCTTGGCTATAAATACCTGCAAAACTATCCAGTACAGTAGCAGCCATACTAGCTGCTTCACCAAATTTCATCCCTCCGTTAGACATTCCGTATATACTTGGCAACAAGTAGGCAGCAACTGAAGCGGTTCGGATGCCAGTCGTAACCTTCTGAAGGTCTAAAGCAGTATTCATGTGTTGTACTGTATCCCTTTCCCCAGCATTCCATCCCCCAACAATCAAGTTTTGATAGTGTGCTTGACGATCACTTGCTGAAGCTAAACTTTTCTTGAGAGACTCAAGGTTGACTTCGGCTTCTTCGATTTGCTTTTCTTTAGTTTTAGTAATCAATTGCAGCAATACAGGTTCTTGAGTAGCTCGCAGCAGAGCTAGTTCTTCTGCATCTTTTTTCTCTAGGGTGCTTAATAGGGTAGAACCAAGTTGGATGACTGTGGATACCATGCCTTTGGCACGTTCGAGTAGGTAAGAGAAGCGATAGTGAGGAACGATGTCTGTGGTGGAAAGGCTGAGTGTGCCATCTCCTGCGGCAGCTTGGCGCACTAATTGCCTGGGATCGATGGGTGGGGAGAAGAGGGCAAGCTGCCGTTCGATGCCTTGAATATTTTGGCAGTGGCGGATTTTGAAGAGGCGATCTTCGACGCGATCCCAATATTGGGCGAATTCTTGGTTTTCGCTAACGCAGAAGTAGGCATCAACGGCGTTGAAGGGAATGTCATTGCCAAATTTTTGGTTGAGGAATTCTTTGTATTCTGGGCAAGTCTCTAGATCGATGAGGAAGTCAGAAATGTTTCCTTCTGATTGATTAATCTTTGCAAAAGTTTTGGCATCTCGTGCGGGGAGTTTGCCTCGATTTTTGGGTTTTTCACCAAGCAATTCATAGGCAAGCATATAAAGAGTCGTGGCTTGGGCAATAGACTCCCAATTATCTTCAGTGAACAGTGCGTCTCCCCAATCGAGTAAGTTGTCGATATATTTCATCACCACTGCTTTTTCGTAAGCACCCACTCGCAGGCGGGCAATGGCGTGGGGATCGAAGGGATTTTCTTTATATGCTTGGATAGCTTGAGTATTCTGTAAAGTATCTAGGAGTCCTTTGGGAGTTCGATATTGGAACGGTAGGAAATGCCAGTAAGAATATGTTACTACCTCTGCATTAGGGTTTTTAAAACGTTCTTTAATAAGAGCGTCACTGAGTGCTACATTCCAAATCCGAAGGTTAGCAATATGACCTTGAAAGTAGTTATAGCCTCTACTATGAGTGAAACCAATATAAATACTATCTTCATTCTCTGCAAAAGGTTCAACGTTTTTCTTAACAGCATCTAGCTTTCCATTAATAAATATAGCTTGCTCCTTGGTAGAAAAGTTATATCGCCCTACGATGCAATACCATTTATCATTCTTAAGTTCCTCATCTCCTATTACACCCGGGGGAAAATCTAGACCATGTTTGCCGCCATTAAAAGTAAAGTTTACTTTGTTTGCACTATTAATTTCTAAGGTAAGTCTTTTATTTCGCTCACTTCCTAAACCTCCTGATATCATACCAAGAATTGCAGCTGCATTCGTGGGCTGGTTGACTTTCACGGGAAGACCTTGAGGCTTTACCCAAACTTCTACTGTCAAGCTACTCTTTGCAGTAAAGTTTAGTGTTCCTATGTCGATAAATGTGTTTTTTCCGTCGAACCGCAATACGTTCCTAGAGCTATCTTCGGGAAAATTTGTATTTTGTTCCCAATCAGGTGTTCCATTTATGCTATGCTCGGTTTTTGTTTCTTGCTCTACAACTTTTGTTGCGCCTCCTCCTTCATTCAAAGGCAAGTTTGCGATCGGATGGAGAGGTGAAGGTTTTGTTGGATTGAAAATATACTGATACCATTTCCTTGCCTCGTTGTAGCGTTGGTGAGCGTTTAAGGTGGAGGCAATTAAAAAAGGAATGTGGAAGAAAATTTCCCAGAAGTAAGCGCCGTAAGCACCATCGAAATCAAGGGAGTTACTTTGGTTTACAAACGGGCGGAATTCAGGTTCGGGGATTAGCTGAGACTCTAGGGAGAGTAAGCCATCTATCCCTTTGGCGAATAAGGTTTGACTGAATTGCTGGATCGCATTGGTTGTTAGTCGAGAGACTGGCTTTTGACCTAAATAGGAGAATGCTTTGCTTCGGTTTTGTAGAATAAAACCTTGGGATTGGTTTTTAATTGGAGTAACAGTAGTATTATTGGGAATTTCAAGGTCAGAGGGAAGATAACTCAAAGATATCTTCATCTCAGTAGTAATATCATTATCTATAGAAGCTGGTAATAAATCACTAGCAATGCTTATTCGAGATTTTGGAAAAAGTCTACCTCCTAGAACATGATTCTGAAATGTGACAAGCAATTCTCCTGTATTCTTATAATGACTTGATAGTATATTTTGCAATCCTCCCAATATAGCTATTATCAGATTAGACTGGGGATTTGACTTTGCTAATACCACGGGAGTCACACGACGATAAAAAATCTTTACTGCTTCTGAATCGATCGATACTTGTGTATGAGGAATTTCTACATCTTCGTCATGAGTTTGCGGCGAAACCCATTTTTGACTGGTATTCAAAAAAGAATACTTAATTGTTGCTTCTGTTATTTCTTTTGTTTTAGAGGTATCAACTCCCCCATCCTCCTTTTTATCTTTTTTATCTGGCTTCTGAAGTTCCTTTTTATCTTTTTTATCTGGCTTCTGAAGTTCCTTCGTTTCTACCCAAAAAACGAACAACCGATTAAAAGCATAAACCGACGAAAGATAATCTGAGTTAATTTGCAGATCAATTTTTTCCCAATGACCCCATGATGGTTTTTCAGCAGTAGGATGCTCGCAACGTCGATAATAGAATGTATGGGGTTGAGACACAGTTTTTGCAAAGAGGAACAAAGTGTCGATCGCCTCATTACTTTTAGGCGTTTGAACATCATAGCGACAGCCTTCGACTATTTGTAGATTAGATATCTCGGCTAATTTATCGAAGTAATGGCGATAAGCTGTTTCCACAGTATCTGCCGTGATTTCCGATTGTAATAACTCGTCTTGCAGTTCCTTGAAAAGTGGAGAAGCATCCTTCCGCAAGGTAGGGTCGATGTAGTTCTCTGGGTATAAAAATACCTTGCGGTTGGCTTCCCACTTGCGGTAGTTCATGATCCACTCCCACCATACTTCAGGAATCTCGACTTTAGTGACTCCCGCTTCTAATCCCATGCGACAGCGCTGTAAATAGGTTTGTAGGGACAAAATGCCAAGCTGAATGCGAGAGTTACAGGCACAACTGGTCATTTCCACATCAAGTAGCAGGTATTCTGACAGTTGGCGCGGATTTTCTTTACGGAGTTTCCACAACGCAAAATCAGTGAGAATTTTGGTTTTTCGCTCTTCAATAGTACCGTTCAATTTCTCAAAAACTTTCGTCCATTCTTCATCGTCGTATTTAGCTTTTGTGAGAGAAATAATAGTTTGAGCTAACTGCTGATACTTGTCCCAATTGTTTTGTGCCGAACTATTCTCCAACAGATTGCACAATTCTTCTAGAAAATCTATGCTACAGCCTAGCTTCCTTGAGAGATCGACACGTTGTTTGATTTGAAGTAGACTTTGAACGGTAGCAGAATTGTAGAGTGCAATGATTTGATCATCGCTAAGTCTCTGTTTCCAAATCCGGACATTAGCAATTTGCCCTTTAAAATAAACTGAATTATTCCAACGACCAATATTGACTACATCAGTTCCTATAAACGGTCCCATCTGTGCGTCTGGTTTATCTAGTTTACCGTTTATGAAGATAGCTTGTAGCTTTTGCCCTATGTCATATAGGTATACTATCTGATACCATTTACCGCTTTCTAGGGGATTTTTCCCGTGTAGATCATCATGAGCAAAACCCAGATAAGCTTTTTTATCCCTTATAATTAGGTGAAGAGTTTTATTGCGACCGATGTCAGGGTTGTGATCGTAATTATCCATACCAAGAACTGGTTGATCGTTCTCATAACCACTCCATGAGAGATCATCTGCTTTAACCCAAGCTTCTACAGTAAAGCCACTATTAGTCAACCCTAATGTTGATGCATCTGTTAATTGCACATAATTGCTACTTCCATCAAACTGCAACACTTTCCGAAAAACTGTTCCGGGAAAATCTGTGGCTGTTTGCCAATTAGCATTTCCTTTTAAAGTACCATCATTATCTCCTGCTTTATCAGAGATTTTGTTTCCCTGGCCCTCATCTAAAGGCCAGTAGCCGGTCTGTGCCGAGCTTTCAGGAAAATCAACTAGGTATTCCTCAGATCCGTTGAAAACTCGAACTAGCTGATTTTTAAAGTTATAGAGATTCTGAATATTTTGAACGGTGAGATTAAGCAACGATTCAATATTGTAGATTTTAGGATAAGTCCTAATGTTACTCAGTTCTGTTTCAGTTAGTGCTAATTTGCTAACGAGCAAATGCCATTTCGATATGGATTTTAAACAATCAACAATTTCCTCCCAATCACCTGCCTCTGTTTTGAATTGGGTCAACAGAAATGAGATATAATCTTTCTCTCCTTTTGCTTGTAAGGCCAATTGAGCTAAAACAGAAAACAATCTTGGAGCGATACCAAAATGGTGAGCGAGTTTTTCATTGAATTCCGGGTTTATTTTTTCAATAGAGTGGAATGATTCATTAGCCCGCAGCTCTTTTATTTGAAACTTGATTTGTTCCTGATATTGTTTTATTTTGGTGATTTTTCTGATTGATTTTTTGTCAATATCCTTAGCACAGATCTTATCTAGTACCCAATCTAAATCAGCAAAAGACCAACCTGTCTTACGGGCAAGGCGCAAGAAGCGATCGACACGATCTAACGTCTCTAAATTAAGATTTTCGAGTTTTTGTAAAAGCATTACCCAAAGTAACGAGATAGCAAGGGTTTCAGTACCCCTTAAAAGAGCTAACGTGCATAATTGGATACAACAAGCTTTTGTCAGGTGAATATATCCATTATTTGGTAGTTTTTGATTAATAAAAAATTGATGAGCTTTGCCAGATTTAATATCGTCATCCGATAGATTTTGATAAAGTAATTCTGTCAATTCCTGCTCAGAAAGTTTTGTTTGTTTGAGAAATGTGCTTTTGTAAGTTAACCCGCCAAGGTTATACTCGGAAACATCAACCCCGTAGCGATAGCTCAAACTCTTTTCAGTATCATTTTTTGTTGTGATTAACTTATAGTCTTCTGGAGAAAGTTGCCATTCTGTTTGCCATAAAGACTCCATGAGGACAGCCATCTTCTCTTCTGGCAAAAATACCTCGACAGAAGGATATTCTGTTCCATTAAGAATGTAATCAAGTTCGTAGACACTGAATCGTGCTGTTTTAAGCCATTCCGCAAATTCTATTATTTCGATTAATTGATCTATTTCTAGTTGATCGAATTTAATCTCCTCTGAAGATTCGCGAGACTTGTTCAAAAGTTTCAACAGCAGTTTATATTCATCTACCTTAAATCCAAGTAATTTTATTATTTGAGCAATCCGGAAAAGTTTTGATAAATTGGTAAGGTTTAATGTAATTTTTGGTGGGTTTTCCCAAATTTCCTCGACAATCTCTGTAAGCTGGCGATCGCTTAATTGTAAAGCACCAATAAGACGTTCTCTACCGAGTCTTAAACTTTGTGTATTTTGTTTATTTTGTTTATTTTCTTCTGTTTCATTTGGATGGATATTTGGTTTCCACCGATCTTTCCCCTGAAGCGTCAAAGGATTGTTAAAGATGCGATTAAACAAATCTTGTGGACGTTTTTCATTGTCACCTTTACCGATCGCTTTCATATCGTGCCAAAAACTGCACAGCACATCTAAAGGCAGCTTGGTTTGGTCTTGAAGTTGTTTTATTTTGGCAATTTTGGTAATCGCATCTTCGTTGATATCATCAGCTTTAATCGAAGTAAGCACCCAGTCCAAATCAGTAAAAGACCAATTTAATTTATGAGGAAGGCGCAAAAAACGATCGACGCGGTCGAGCGTGTCTAAATTCAGATATTCTTCAGCCTCGGAATCAGGTTTTTTAATTTTTATTTCGCCTCTATCGTTCAAGTGTAGATACTTGTTCTCTTGCAATTTTTTGTTGATAAAAAACTGATGAGCATCGCCCGCTTTAATCTCGTCTTGAGAAAGATTTTGATAAAGCAACTCGTTTAACTGCTGCCAAGAAAGACCTATTTGTTTGAGGAATGTTTCTCTTTTTATTAAACCACCAAAGTCATTTTCTAATACATTGACTCCATAACGCAACGATAAGTCTCCAGTACTAGAGTCTGTTGTTGTAATGAGTTTATACTCTTCAGGTGAGAGCTTGAGAAATGCTTGCGACCAGATTTTATCTTTACCTTTTTCCGGATGAATAACCTGATAGATATCAGCCAGATTTGTCTTTAAATGACCAAGATAAGTCCAAATTTGTTCTAGATAAAGATTGAAGGGTACGTTATGTGGATATTTAGCAGTAGCGAGGTGCTGATAAACATCTTTATCTTCTCTACAGTTTCTGAGCTTTTCCTTTTCTTGTTCACTAGGGTTTTCTTCTTTACAGAGAACTTGTTTGAGCTTTTCTACTAAAACGTCGTTGACAATTTGGGTATAGGGAACAGTATCATTAGTATTGTCACAGGTTAGTTCAATTTTTTTTAAATCGGGGCGGCGTTGGTCTAGACTCTCAAAACCGCTATTGCCCATGTTGTTAGGTTCGGAAATATGACTCTTGCATATCCGCATTAAATCGACAAAATAAGCACTGGGACTAAAAATCGACTGACAGGGATCGCACTGTAAAAAGTCGAGACTGCCAAATAGCTTTTGGTAGCTGGGGAGTGATCGCAATTGCTGGCGGATTGGAGCGGTATTATCTGCCAGCATGGTTTCGCAACGGGGCGAACACACCTCTACTCCTTCTGCTAACAACATCATCAATCCGGCATTTTTCTCTGTTGCTTTGCGATGAACTTCTCGTGCTTTTTCTGGAGTGATGGAGAAAGCCTGAACATATTTGACATATTCCTCTTCTGAGAGAGATGCGATTGCACATGCCGAATCTAATTTAGGAAAATCTGTATTACTGTTTGTGGTTGATGCTTCTAAATGCTTCTTTGCTTGTTCGCCATTAAGACCGAGATTTAACAGTCTTTGGTAGGCTTTGAGGCGTATGCATATGTTTTCCCGCTCCAAATCTTCCCAATTTAATGAATTTACAGCAGCTTCATCAAAAAAGTTAAAGCTTTGTAAGCTGAGTAAGTCGAATTCTCGGTTTTTATCAATAAAGTCTTTGATAATGTTATCGGATTTGAAATGGGTTAAATCTGACATTGGTGTTTTCCTCTATTTATTTTGTAATTGGTAATTAGGTTTTAACTTTGGTGCGCTACATTGTCGTTAACGTACCCTACCCACTCGGGCGATCGCTCTGTTCTAATTAGCTGATGTCTGGGAAGTAGATTTGTTGGTTGTTCTTCCCCTCCTCAAGTTCCCCTCCTCTATTTCCCCTCCTTGGAGGGGTTAGGGGTGGGTTCATTGACTTTTCCTCGCAGTCAAAGCATGGGGTGGGTTCATTGACTTTTCCTCATAACCTAGGGGTGGGTTATTTCCCCTCCTCAAGTTCCCCTCCTCAAGTTCCCCTCCTTGGAGGGGTTAGGGGTGGGTTACTTCCCCTCCTGGGAGGTCTTAATCCAACTCTCAATCACCCTTAGCACCCCCTCTACCTGACTGCAAACTTCCTCTTCCCGAAACCGCAAAAATCTGACTCCCAAAGATTCCAAACGAGCTTGTCTTTCTGCATCCCGCTCTTGTGCTGACACACTATCATGGGAAGAACCATCAATCTCAATTGCTAGCATCAGCTTTTTGCAATAAAAGTCAACAATAAATTGATCAAGGGGACGTTGGCGATCAAAATCATAACCACACATTTGCTTTCCTTTGAGATGTTTCCAAAGGGTGATTTCACCAGGGGTCATATTTTTGCGAAGTTCCCTAGCTCTTTCTTTTAATAGTGGATTGTAGGGAATAATCTTAATAGGCATAACGCTGATAATGGTGATGTTTTTTGACCCGCCCTTAGCCTCTCCGAGGATTTGACCCACCCCTAGCCCCTCCAAGGAGGGGTACTTGAGGAGGGGTACTTGAGCAGGGGTACTTGAGCAGGGGGACTTGAGCAGGGGTACTTGAAGAGGGGAGTCGAACTAGGGAAATCGGAGTAGAAGGAGAAGCAAAGAAGTCGCAATAATCGCACTAACTATTTTTATCGGTGTAAACTTTTTTCTCTATCGGCGATCGCATATCTTTTCCCGATCCAAACTATCCCTATTTAATTCGTCTACAGCAGCATTTTACTTAGTATAAACACTGATGATGGTAATAGCAATAGGTAAATAGCTACAATTTTTTTCTCTGTATAGACAGAAAAAAATATGAAAAATTTAGGGATTAATACTGAGTGATTAAATTACAACTTTATCTTCCAAATCACCGTGAGTCCGTCAGCTAATCCAAGCCATTACAGCAAGGCTTTCGCTTCTGACTCAATCCCACCCGTCCGTAGCATCCGGGAGAGCACCTACTCAGAAATCGACCTGTTCTGAGAGCATACGGGGGGTTACTTCGTTCCTAATAGCCATTGATTGAATCTTTAGAGCGATGCTATCCACCGGGATTATTGGGAGTGCTACTGATAATACCGAGACTTATCAGCCCCTAATCCGTTGCCTTTTGGCTCCAGCGTGTACAGCCTGATTTCGCTGGTTTCATATCACGATGGTTCTGGTACATCTTCGCTTTCGCTGCTCATAAATTCTTGCTAAAGGGATGACCAACTTGGGCTGTCAGTTACCTTCAATCGCCCCGCTTTACCAATTTGATGGCTAGTCGCTTCAGTAGGGGTCGTGCTTTCACCATTGCACCTATGGGGTAGGACTTGGGCTGTTGCCCTCACCTATATGGCTATCAAGTTGTCAAGGTTCAGTTAAGATTACTCCCTTCAAAATACCTTACCTCTCATCCTTGAGTATTTCTACTCATTTCGAGAGAACGAATCGCAGCTCGGCTTTATGAGCAAGGTGCGGATGAGCGCCGCATTGAGACATATTTGAAGTACTGGTGGCGATGGGTTATGGATAGAGAACCCGGTGGGGTTACTATAAAATCTAGGAAAATCTGGGCTGCCTTCCCCTCAAAGTATGGATTTGTCGTAGAGAGTGCCGCCCGCCGCCGTGCGGAATTTGTGAATTGAACACAACAATTTGAGGAATATATCCCCCCGGACCTTACCTGTTTTCCGTGGTCCTCACCTTTCCCTTTGCTGTCTTCTCTCCGTTGCCATTATCTACCCAGAGCCTTCGTCATTTCCTCTTTGCCCATTCTCTGCCTTGACTGCGGTTTTTCTTTGTTACACCTTTGTCTCTCTTTTTCCATCTGTTCCTGCCTCTGCTGTCCTTCTCTCATTCCTTCACTCCCTTGTTGCTTCTTACGTTTTTATCGTCTTAACCACTGTCCTAATTTCTGCAAGCCTTGTCCTACTAATTTTTCCCCTCCCGCCCATATCATCGCCCTCCACCCTTTTCGGCGCCAAGCACGACGACTCAAGAGTACCTTATCTGCATTTTCCTCCATTACCTTTCCTATCGTCTCTGCCGTGTAACCTAAACCTTTCCTATATCCTCCACTTTCTTTTTTTTCTTCCTTTCTCTGGGTCCGTGCCTCTTTCTTCCCGATTCTTGCTTTTACGTTTTCATGCTCTGATAATTTGCTTTCTACTCCCTCGTAAGGGCTTCTATTTCTTTCTTGTTCATACCTGTCATCCTTGTCTTCGTAATGTAATTGATACTCTCTATTCCGTAATGATCCCTTTTCCTTCTCTTCCGCTCTCTCTTTCTGGTGGTGCCGGGGTTGTTGTAGCATGTTTAGCCATCCTTCGGTGGGCATCATCATCGTCAATTTCATCCCCTCGTTCCCTTGTTCGTTTTTTTTCTTTTCTACTTGGTTTCTCACTACTCGTATTGCTGTTTTTTGTTCCATCTTTCCATAATCTATGTTAAAGATTCTTCCCTTTTTTACCTCATTTGTGATCATTTTCTTTTTCGTACATCCTCTCACATCTACATTGGACAATGGATTTCCCCCCACAAACCCATACATATTCAATCCATCCACCGTCCCTACCGGATCTGGCTTCAACCACCTCCCCAACCAAGGTGCATAATACCTCGCACCGTAATAGTAAAGCCCAGTGCTATCATCCCTTTCCTTCCCGCTATAACGATATTCCTTCAGCTTCACCTCCTTCTTTCTCTTCCCTGCCATAAACGCAGTTCCCCCATAGGGAAAATACTCCTCATAACTGATTATCTGGGCATCATCATCCACTTCCAAAGAAACAGAACCCAGGTGATTATCCAGTTGATTTCGCTTCTTTCTCGTCCCCACTTGCTCTACTTCCTGTTGTAAATCATCCTGCTCCCAATAATGGATAATCGCCACACATCTTTCTTCGTCCTTTACTCTTAGGGTTTGCCGTTTCAGGATCGTTTTTTCACCTTTTTGGGTTTGCTTCTGCAAGCGTTTGACTTCATAATTCCCCAAATAGATTTTTGATTCCTTCTCTATCACTGCACCGCCATTTACCAAACGCTCCGACACCTTGCGAGTTCGCATTTCCTCGCTATCATAGGTGTAATAATCGCTATCTTCAGGCAGATCATTGCGTTCGATTATGCATGCTTTAACCAAATTTTCACAGCAATTAAAAGTCAACTTAACCGTACTTTTTCCATTAAGCTGTTGCTGGTTGCCAGAACTGTCATAAGTAATCTCCAGTGACTCAGTAAATCCGTTTTTACTGCTAACCGATTTTAAGCGATTGGAATCCGGCATAATTTCCTGGGTGCGCGTCCAGGAATTGGTTTTTGCTGTATGAACTGTTTTAATTAAATTGCCCCCATCATCATAGGTGTAACATTCCTGATACTGTTCCAAGGCATTACTATCACTCAGGGGAATAAACTTACTCTGCTTAAAGTCCTCTTCTTGGCTCGTATTTTTATGAGTCCTTGCATTAATACCTGGATGCTTTCTGCCATTTGCTTTTATTAATCGATAATGAGCATCATAGGTATAGTCAGAAAGGGGTTCTACTTTTTGATTGTTGTAGAAAACTGTTTTGTAACTATTATCCTTAAGTCGAGTAATATTCCCCACCGGGTCATAGGTATAGACAATGTCCTGAAGAACTTTGTTTCTTTCTTTCCCTTTCCTATCCTTATTTGACCTGGTACTACACAGCTTTCTTAAACGCCAGGTGGTATCTTCGTAGCAATAAGTTGTCTTCACCCCATTAGCATAACAAATAGCAAGCCTTTGTCCTTTGGCATTATAGGTAATCTCGTCAATAATCGCTTGTTGCGTGCTATCTTCATAGGTGACACTTACAGTTTCTAATAATCCCTGCTGATTATAACTTTTCCTTGTTACTGTTCCGTCAGGAGTAGTTTCAGAAATTACTTGTTGAATAGCATTTAAAGCAACCAGGCTGGTATAACTTTCGGCTTCCAACTTATCATCCTCAACTTTTTCTGACCAGTTGATATAATCCTTGTAATTTTGGGTTAACTGCCGATTAGTTTCTAGTAAATCTCCCTGCAAGCTGTATTTGGGATTAGTAATCACCCCAGATTGATCTTTTAGTTGATAGAGTTGTCCTCGTAAATTATTCTTTTCCGGTTCGGGTTGACTTTCCCCATAAATAAAGGTTTCTACAACATTATCAGTGACAATAGTGCCATCTTTTTTGATTCCTTTAGTTCTTATCTGGGATTTTCTTTGCAACTCATCATAGTAAATTACTTGGTCAAAATTTCTGGGGCTGCGATTCCATAAGTGATTGCCTAAAGCATTATCCAGACTGTAGTTAACCCCTCCATCAGCGCTATCAGTCACAAGAGGAGTTACATTTTCTTCTTCATTACCTACCCTCATCCCATATTGATATTTAAAATTATAATAAGCTTTTCCCCTCTCACGATTCTCTTTATAGAGCCGAGGATCGATCGATTCAATTAACCGCCCTTGAATATCGTATTTATAGTAAGAAGTTAAGCCATTATCAATTTCGAGAAAAGCATTACCCAAACTATCCATCACCCTAATTACAGGAGTATCATAAAATTTGGCTGCCTTCTCCAAAGCATCTTTTTCATTGCGCTGTTCTTCTGTTGGGTTCTCGGGATAATTAGCTAAGAAATTCTGATAGAAAGTAGAATCTTTCACCGTATCATTTTCGTCGTAATGCTTCTCTTCCCAAGGGGTAAACTCCACCTTGGTAAAAAATCCCTTGGCTGTATCTACTCGGATTGGGCGTTCTAGGGGGTCATAATGCAACAGTGACGAAACCCCAAATTGATTCAGCGTCGAATTGTCTAGATACTCGTGGGTGTCGATGTAGTAGGGTTCATACTCTCGGATGGGGTTGCCTTTGTTATCATACTGCTTGCGCCCGGAACTCAACCAACGGTCATTTACTTCTTTTTCCTCTACATTCCCGTCAGGTTTAACCGAAAACGCCTTACCGGGTTCCATTCTCATCTTGGTTTGCACTTCCCGTCCAAACCCATCACTGTAGGTAATGTTGGTTTGCACTCGTGTATCTGAGGCGTAATCTTCTGCTACTAAATTAACCGCATGAACAGGAATTTTCTTATCCTTCCAAGCAAACAAATCGTAATAGAAATAACTAGCAGCACCCTGTAAATAATCCTGCGGGTTCGCAATCAATTGTTCTAAGTTAGGCTGTTCTATACTCTTATAGTCCTTCAGTGGTGCAAAACCCTTAGAATCGCCATTTTCAGTCCCATAAAAAGAAGTAACAATTACCATCCCCATGGGGTCAAAAAGCACCTCAGAAATATTGTGATTAATATCCCGCATTCGCTGGGGTTGAAGCGTCTGATAATCAACCTTATCCACCACCGTTTCATTATTTAAAGCATCCGTCACCTTTATCGGAAGCAAATTATAAGCGTCATATTCGTAAGTAGTAGCATTCCCAAAGGGGTCAATAGTCCTTTGCGGTAAAAAGAATTTGTCTGCACTATTATAGGTTTGGGATAATCCTGGATTCCACCAATAATTATCTTCTGGTCGATACCCCCCTTCCGTATACAGTAAATTATCCAATTCTTCTTGGTTTAATACCTTGCTAAATGCCTCTTTAACCTGTTCCTGAGAAAATTCAGCAACTTCAGTTTTATAAAGCAAAGCTTCCGGACTAACTTCTCCCAATGGCAGAAAAGTTTCCTGTTTTGGCGACCAATAGTAATGACGTTGCCAACTCAATAAATTGTAATTATCAGACTCTAAAACCTGCTCCAAACAATCATCAATCTCAACGAAACTAAAATATTGCTCGCCAGACTTTAAAGCAAGATTAGTAATTTCATAACTCTTATTTTCTAGAGGAATACCTAGTAAATTAATATCCTCTTTCCTAACATTAATAAACCGATTCTCCTCACTGACAACCTTCAAACTTAATTGCTCCAAAATTCCCCTCCTTGGAGGGGTTAGGGGTGGGTTACTCCGGTTCCCCTCCTCATTCCCCTCCTCGGAGGGGTTAGGGCTAGTTCGGTTCCCCTCCTTGGAGGGGTTAGGGGTGGGTTTTCTCCTTCCATAAGCCACCGTACAAGAACGAAGCACATTCCCATAGTCATCTACCTTCAAGACAAATTGATGACTAATGCGCGGATCTTCCGCATTACGTTCGTAATGATAGGTTAAAGTTTCCCTAGGTTCAACAAAATAAACCCCATATTCATTATCCCCTTTCTCTTGCAATAACTTGACATGGTAATTCGTTTCCGTAACCGTGTAGGGTTTATCTTCCAACTCAGAACCATCTAAGCCATAAACTTCTGACCTCAGCACCATTCCTTTTAACGTCCAGTGGGCTTGACGACTGGTTTGTGCATCCACTTCCCCATGCAAAGTTGCAAAGATGCTATCTGGGAATTTATAAGCTTGTTTATCCTGCTGAAAATATTCTTTCTCATACTGGCGAGAAAGAGAACCTTTACGCTGCCAAGCTCCCGTATGATACCAAGTTTTCGTTAATATGGGCGGCACATAAAAATCTTTCCCTCCGGTTCCCCTCCAATTCCCCTCCTCGGAGGGGTTAGGGGTGGGTTGGGTTAGGGGTGGGTTGCCTTTCAACCAATCTTCTAAAGTTTCTGCATCCCATCGCTCAACCAAACCAAAACCACGAAACTCCCGTTCAACCCCATCATAATAACCGTGATGATAAGCATAGGAACTGACCAATTTTGTACCGGAAATCAGGTCAAAACTTTCCGTCTTCTCCACCACCTGCACCGGAAAAGGTAAATTAACAATCCAAGGAAATCCCTTCTTTTTATCTTCCAGGTAAAATTTAGTGGAACTGCAATAGGTAATAGTCGATTTTGACCCCAAATTGTTATTAATTTCGTTTAATAAATAGGGTTTGCGACGTTGACAAAAATCGTAACACCAGTGGCGGGGCTTAATATGGTTGTCGCTAAACACCAAACAAGTTGTACCATTGCCATAGACATCTGCAAAACGAATTTGATTTAACTCATCCCACTTGGAGGGGAACCCACCCCCAACCCCTCCAGGGAGGGGAGCCGGAAGGGGAATACTAATCGGCTCACTAAAACTATTCCCACTCTGATTAAACCAAATCTCCACCCGGTCGGAATGCACATAAATCAAGTCAGTCGTACCAGAACCATCCAAATCCGACAGAAATAGCCTTTTCGCATCCAGCCTACCTCCAAAACGGGGAGCATTATCCAACAGCACCCGCTGACCAAACTTACCATAACCCAGATGGGGCCAGCACTCCACCATGCCATTAGTAACGCGCACCAAGTGCTGCATCCCAGTGCCAAATATATCTGTAAATTGCCAGATTTCTTCCTCTGACCCCTTTCTCGGCAAAGGAATGTCATTTTCCCTATTTAGACATAACGGGCTGTCAAAGCCTGCTTTACCCTTGCCTGGATAAATCCAAATGTGGTGATCGTCCATCCGCAAAATATCCGTCAAGCCATCCCCTGTCATATCCAACAGTTGATTATCTGGGTGGCTAAAGTCATTAGGAAAAGAAGGAAACGTCTGGAAACTCTGCCAAGAGCGATCGCTATTCGCCTCATAATACCCATTAGTAGTTCCCCTACTAACCACCAAATTCATTTGACCATTCCCTGTCAAATCCATCAATCGCTGAGTAGCACCCTGTACATCGCGTTCAATGGGGAAAGCTTGGGGAGCTTGGGGGGGACTATAGCTGACTGCGGCTGCACCCTTTCCGTTTTCCTTGGCTGACGGCTCCCAATAGAGAGTCGTTTTTCCGTCACTGTAGAGAATACCGGGAATACCTTCCCCATATAAATCAATTAGGGAATAATTTGGCGGTAAATCTAAACCCGGTAAAAACTTTCCCTTTTCGGACAAAAGAGGCTCAAATGCGTGATTTGTTGGTTTAAATTCGGTATATTTAAACTCCAAAGGTGGCAAGCTTTTCTGCCTATATTTACCATCCTCACACCTATAACCAACGGATTCAACCCCTGTCATTAGGCTAACTATAGACATTTCATCATAGGAGAAACGAGTCGCATTAACGAGGATAGGTTTGCCACCAAATTTTCCTTCAAAGCGATGGAACATCAAGACGCTGCGACATAGCCGATGGGTGCGGATTTCAAACCCAGCATGGTAAGTAGAAAAAGGATCTTGGCGATTAGTCCACTGCTGAACTGGCGTATAGGGGTTGTCGGAGTCAAGATTATACCCGCCATAATCAAACACCACTTCAAACAGCCATTTTTCTTCCTGATTTTGTCCTAACTGATAAGGTTGGACATTCCCATATTTTATTCTTTCAATGTATTTATTAGCAGTTTGGCTACGGTTTACCTCGTGGAGGGCATCTGGTACATTATCAGTGTTTTCTGACTTGTATTCATAGATAATGCGATCGCCTGATGCATTAAAAGTTTCTGATAGCAGCCATTCAAAAATATGGCGGCGATTATCTGGGTCATAGATTCTACTATCCTCGGTTTTGCCAAAAATACTAGTAACATTATCACTACTGACTACCCGCCAATAAGAATCCCCCTGCGGTGCAATCCACTGTTCAATAGTCGCAAATAATCCTTCCGTGCGGGGACGATAAGAGATAACCGTGTAATTAATATCGTTACTGATTTCCTCTCGCTTACCTCCTACAATCGGAACTAAATCGTCCCCATTAAAAATCAGAAAAGTATCAGAGCCATCATACTTTGGTATTCCTTTTGAGGTTTTGCAAGAAATATTCGGGATAGAAAGATTGAACCCCAAACCAAAGCTTCCGTTCCCACTACCAGAACTATAATCAACACTAACTTTTGGTTCAAATCCTCGACAGGGGGAAGTCCCAATGGGAATAGACAGGGAAGCGGTTCCCGTAAATTCCGAAGCCTGAAAAGTTTCTCCTATACCTTGGATTGCTCCTCCGCCTTTGGGGAGAGAAACCTGAGTCGCGGTGATTTTGTTTTCCATAGGGGTAAGCTTTTGAGTCAGCAAGTTATTGTAGTCTTTAGCGTGATGCTGATTTTAATACTGAAATAAATATGATAAGTAGCATTTCGCACCCTAAGAGTCAAAGCAATTGGCAATTACCAAAGAGCAATGACCCGCAGGGAGACCCTGAAACGCAATTTCAATCAGTGGGGGCTTGAAAAGCAAAATTTTACAAGTAATAAAAAATGCTCAAACATCGCGGTTGCTTTCCGCGCAACCACTGAAAAATCATAGATTTTAGCTATTTGAAACGGTTGGGTATTTTATTTGTTAGAGTCGATGGGCGGTATTATCCGCCACACCTCTCTGTTCAATCTGGGCGTGCAGTAGGGTAGGCACCCAGCTTTCGATGTTCGCGCGTTTTTCGTTTTGCTCATGTGCAGGTAATCGTGACAGCTTTCATGAACAGTCATCAGATTGTTCTTTTTCCAGTTGGCGTGGTTCCCATGATTCATTCACAACGAATCGCACTTTGGATCTCCCTAAACTAACGTGAAATTCCGAACAATATTAGCTACTGTAAATAATTTTATACAGGGAAAAATGTATTAATTACTACAATAAACTTTGTGTCAATAGCTACCATAACAAACCTTTGTTTGTTAGTTGAAAACACGAAACATATCTTTATTCTTTTCAATTAATTCCAAATATGTTTTGATTTTTATTCACTTGACTTTACTTTTATTTATCCAATCACCCCTTCCGAAAATCTGGACAAAACAGCAAGTGCCTTTGCGGCGCAGGGGTTTAACGCGTTGTATAATTAAGTTGTTTGTATAAGAAACCCCAGTGCCGCAAGTCAAAAAAGCGTAGAAATATAGGTTCTATATGGGTAAAGCTGGGCAGTTTTGTTTATATTTAATTGAACCCTTCTATTAAAAATCTTGCATTGACAATTTATTGGAGTTCAAAAAAATGTCAACAATAAGGCTGAAACTGTTGCCTGTTGCCTAACCCCACCAAGGGACTTTTACAGCTAACCCTGCGCTACGCGAACAGCAAGCCCTAATTATGAATTATGAATTACGAATTAAGAATTATCACTATCCTCAGAAGTATCATTTTGTTCGCGTTTAATCTGTTCTTCCAGGGATTGAATTTTCTCCCGACGGGCTTCTAGTTCTAAACTGCGACGAGCTAAATCTTGACTTTGCAATGTCAATTCTTGTCGCCATTGCTCTGCTTGTTCTTTCTCTTGACGCAAGAAATCTGGAGTAATACCAGTGGTAAGGTAATGACTTACTAAGTTCATTATCCAGTTAGTAGCTTCTTCTACCCATTCTATTTCTCCAGTGTCAGAAAGCTCCACCAACACCAGCATTTTTTCCATTAAACGAAAAGGAATGCGATCGCTACGAGAATGTGCCACAATTAAAATTTCTGGCTGGGATATACTTCGATTTCCACCTTTGACTTCCGAAGCATTAGCTTTATTACTCAACAAAATAAAAGTATCTTCCGGGATAATTACCCAGAAGTATTCTGCTTCCTGACGTGCTAAAAGTCGTAATTGATACCGAGCTAAAAATTCATTTTTATGCACCTGAGCTAGATATAGCATGGGTTCTAATTTTTTTATTTTGATATATGATTTCTGAGGGATGGAGCAATTTTAGATTTTACATTTTGAGGATAGTGTAGTTTCCCCATGTAGCTTACTTAAGCGCAGGGATAAAACTGTCTGGGATTTTAGATTTGAGGTTGTGAAATAAATCCGGGAATTAATAATGTACGGCTTTTTGCTTGGCACTATCCAAGAATCACCGAGATTAAATATCTTAAAGTCAATATCTTTAAATAATTCGTAATCAAGTTTTGTAAAAGTAGTTTTACCCCGACACAAAACATACTTCCACCAGAGGCAGGGGAATTAAATCCCCAAACTTGGTTAAAATATGGGCTGGAGCAAGTTTATGATCAATGCGAACGTTCCTTGGGCAACTCCCTTTGAACCGGATGACGCGCTTAAGCGGGGACACACCGGACGCGGAGTGCTCTGTGTCCGGTGCCCCGTGTCCGGGGCGATAAGCCCCAAGGGTCCTCCTCCCCCATCAAAACCTGCGATTTGATGGCTTCCGATTGGTGGACACCTCAAGCCCCACCATATCGGTGGAGGAGTGCGTCTCCCTCTCTCCGCGTCTCCGCGTCTCCGCGTCTCCGCGTCTCTTCTTGACAGCATCACTACATAAACTTTCACCGAACACCTCGCGCCCTTAAATAGCTCTGAGCAAGGGAGAAAGACTATGCTGACTGCCCCTGCCCCTTGCCTAGATATAGGGGGGAGTACCTTAGTTTGGGCAGAAACCCTGGCTTTGGTCTTACCTCCCATTTATTATGCTAAACTTTGCAGGCAATGTCTAAGACAACGTCTGAAGACGTGCGCGCAAAATTTCTCTTTGTTTTTCTGCTTCTGCTAGAGCATCCCTGGCTCCTTGAACCACTTCTGCTGGTGCTTGCTCCACAAACTTAGGATTACTTAATCTACTAGTCAAGGATTTAGCCTCATTTTCTACTTTAGTTAAACTTTTTTCCAGTTTTGCCCGCAGAGCAGCAATATCTACTACCCCATCTAGAGGTATTAGCACTTGTACTGTCCCCACTACCCCAGCAATAACTTTTTCTGGTGTTGTTGGTGGCTCTTTTGATTCTGGGGTAGGCTCTGCACCAGTGAATTGGGAAAGTTTTTCCCACACTTTGTGTCGAGACTGAGCCGAGATTAAGTTACGGCTAATAAACCAGGTGAAGTAGAGTAAACCAACAATTTCAAAGAAATTGCCGACAATCGGAATGCTACCCATAGCGTTGGATATTGCAAAGGCAATTCTCACTAAGAATAGGGAAAAGATAATAGCGAGTATTTTTCGCCAATTGCTCGATTTTTCAGGGGATTTTTGTCCTTCAGCAATGGTCAAATTCTCTACCTTTGCCAAATCTTTGATATATTCCTGTCCCTGACTGAGAATATCCCTTTCTTGAGCACTGTCACTTTGCAAGTTGGTAGTAACTTTTGCTCCCGGCTTCACATCTGCTTCAGCTCGTAGATTGCGAATGGTGCGAATTGTACTAATTAGTAGTTCAAATTGTGCCTCCAATTCTGAATTTATCAGCTTGGTGTCCGCTTCTGGGTAAGGCTGACAAGACAAACTTTGTTTTGAGTCTGCTTCTTGTTGGGTAAGGGTATGCCAAATTTCCTCAGTAATGTGGGGCATAAATGGACTTAAGAGCTTTAAAATTCCTTCCAGTACATATGCTAAAGTTTGTTGCGCTGCCTTGCGGGATGCTGCATCAGCTTTGTTTTGTAACCGGGACTTCACCAGTTCGATATACCAGTCACAAAAATCCCCCCAAATAAATTCATACAGAGCCTTAGCTGTTTCCCCTAACCCATATCTATCCATGTAAATATGGCTTTGTTGTACGACTTGGTTAAATCGGGAAAGAATCCACTGGTCACTTAATTCTGTATCTTGAGGCACACCCAACTGTTGGGGTGTTTGACCATCCAAGTTCATCATTACAAACCGCGCTGCATTCCATAACTTATTGGCAAAGTTACGGGAAGCCTCCACTGATGAGGATTCATTCTTTTTGCGATCGTACTCTAGGCGGATATCTTGACCTGCTCCTGCCACCTCTTTAATCAGGGTATACCGCAGTGCATCTGTGCCATATTTATCCATTAATAGTAGGGGATCGATACCATTATTCGCCGACTTGGACATTTTTTTGCCCTTTTCATCCAGTACCAAGCCGTGGATATAAACATCCTTAAAGGGCATTTGTCCAGTAAAATGACCGGCCATCATGGTCATTCTCGCTACCCAGAAAAAGATAATATCAAAACCTGTTACCAGGGCACTATTAGGATAATAAGTCTTTAAATCCGCAGTTTCTTCGGGCCATCCCAAGGTAGAAAAGGGCCATAATCCAGAGGAGAACCAAGTATCTAATACATCGGGATCTCTTTCTATCTGTACATTTTCCCCAAACTGTGCAACTAGTTTTTCCCTGGCTTCAGCATCGCTACTTGCCACTACAAAGGGGGTATTGTCAGCAATTTCTCCACCCGTTTCACTCACAGCATACCAAGCCGGGATTTGATGTCCCCACCACAACTGACGGGAAATACACCAATCCTTGAGTTTTACCAACCAATCCCGGTACACCTTCGTCCAACGTTCGGGAACAAAATGGGGTGAATTTTCCTGCTCTAGGAACTCCAGACATCTATCCGCCATGGGGCGAATCTTTACAAACCACTGGGTTGATAGTAAAGGTTCTACAGGTACTTTACCGCGATCGCTGTAGGGAACGCTATGTTTATAATCCTCTACCTTGACCAACACCCCATCAGCTTCTAGGCGTGCGACTACATTCTTCCTAGCAACGAACCTGTCTTGTCCTTGAAACTCCCCGGCATTTTCATTCAAACTGCCGTCCTTATTCATAATATTAATGAACGGCAAATTGTGACGCTTACCCATTTCAAAATCATTGGGATCGTGGGCGGGAGTTACCTTGACGCACCCAGTACCAAAGGTGGCATCGACCAAATCATCTGCAATGATCGGGATTTCCCGATTCATAATGGGCAACATCAGGGTGTTGCCAATCAGATGCTTGTAACGTTCATCACTAGGATTGACAGCTACACCAGTATCCCCCAGCATGGTTTCCGGTCTAGTGGTTGCCACCTCTACATACCCAGAACCATCGGTGAGGGGATAGCGGAAGTGCCAAAGATTGCCATCAACTTCTTTAGATTCCACCTCCACATCAGACACCGCCGATTGTGATGCTGGGCACCAGTTTACCAAGTATTTACCGCGATAAATTAGCCCTTCATTATAGAGACTGTTAAAAGCATATAAAACCGCCTTAGACAAACCATCATCCAGGGTAAAACGTTCCCGGGACCAATCTGTGGATACACCCAAACGGCGTAACTGATTAATAATTGTCCCTCCAGATTGGGTCTTCCATTGCTTCGCCCGTTCGAGAAATTTTTCTCGTCCTAATTCATAGCGAGTTTTCCCCTCTGCTGCCAATTGCTTTTCGAGAATTGTGTGTACGGCAATACTGGCATGGTCTGTTCCTGGTAAATATAGGGCATTGCGGCCACACATCCGGTTGTAACGTACCAGGGTATCAATCAAACTATTGTCAAAGGCGTGTCCCATGTGCAGACTACCCGTGACATTAGGGGGTGGGATCACAATACAGTAGGATTCACCACCCCTATTGGGGTCGGCTTTGTAAACTTGGTTATCTTCCCAAAATTTTTGCCACTTCGCTTCTGTAGCAGAAGGTTCGTATAAGCTAGGCAGGTTGGTTGTTGTTGCGGTCATTTCAGTTGTTATTTATCGGTTTTCAGCTAGGGAATTAAAACTTAAGAAAAGACACATATGTTGTAATTTTCTTCTTATCTACGGGTGAATCCGCTTGTTTGGAAACCACTATTATCAAAATAGAGGATAAAAACAGTAAAACACCTAATAAATTTTGCCACAGGCAGGAGTGGGGGAGTGGGGGAGTGGGGGAGTGAAGGAGTGAGGGAGTGAGGGAGTGAGGGAGTGAAGGAGTGAAGGAGGGAAGGAGGGAAGGAGTGAAGGAGTGGGGGAGTGAAAGAATTAAGCTGTCAACCGTCAACTGTCAACTGTCAACTAACAACTAACAACTAACAACCACCCCATCCCCCGAGCACAAAGTGTGGCAATAATTGAGACATATTTCCTAAAATGGAAGAAATGTTTGATAAATCAAAGCTTTACCATAAAAGCGATTAGTAAGCAGAAATTCACTTGCGGCTGTGGATAGCAGTGGTATTATGCGGTTATTACAAAAAGTAAAGGGCTATTTATTATGACCAAAGCACCTGTTGCTCCCGTGGTGCTAGTCATTTTAGACGGATGGGGCTACTGTGAGGAGACACAAGGCAATGCTATTGCCGCAGCCAAGACTCCAGTAATGGATAGTTTATGGGCTGCTTATCCCCACACACTCATTCGCACCTCTGGAAAAGCTGTAGGACTGCCAGAAGGACAAATGGGCAACTCTGAAGTTGGTCATTTGAATATTGGTGCTGGCAGAGTTGTACCTCAAGAATTAGTACGCATCTCGGATGCTGTGGAAGATGGTTCAATCAATAAAAATGTTGCACTGGTGGAAATTTGTCAAGCGGTGAAAAATCGTCATGGCAAGTTGCACATAGTGGGACTATGCTCTGAGGGTGGAGTACATTCCCATTTAAGCCATCTGTTTGGACTTTTGGACTTGGCTAAATCCCAAGGAATTACCGAGGTTTGTATCCATGCGATCGCAGATGGACGGGATACTAAGCCTACTGATGGTGTCAAATCAATGGGTCTAATTCAAGATTACATAGACCGCATTGGCATTGGACGTATATCTACCCTCAGTGGTAGATACTACGCAATGGATCGCGATCGCCGTTGGGATCGGGTACAAAAAGCCTATGATGTAATGACACAAGATGGTGCTGGCGACGGACGTTTGGCAGCAGAAGTGTTACAAGCATCCTATGCTGAAGGGATCACCGATGAATTTGTCTTACCCACCCGTCTTGCCCCTGGAGCCGTGGAATCAGGGGATGGGGTCATATTCTTCAATTTCCGTCCTGACCGCGCTAGACAGCTCACCCAGGCGTTTGTCAGTGAAAAATTTGACGGTTTCGAGCGGCAGCAAATCCAACCTTTGGATTTTGCCACCTTTACCCAGTACGATCCAGATTTACCTGTGGATGTTGCCTTTGAACCCCAGAACCTCAGTAATATTTTGGGGGAAGTCATTGCCCAACAGGGTTTAAAGCAGTTTCGCACGGCAGAAACTGAAAAATACGCCCATGTGACCTACTTCTTCAATGGCGGTTTAGAAGAACCTTTTCCTGGGGAAGACCGGGAACTGGTTAACAGTCCCATGGTAGCCACCTACGATCACGCCCCCACAATGTCTGCTGAAGCAGTTACAGATGTGGCGGTAGCAGCCATTAATCAGGGCATTTACTCCCTGGTGGTAATCAACTATGCTAACCCTGATATGGTAGGCCATACAGGACAAATAGAAGCCACTGTGTCAGCCATTGAAATGGTGGATAAATGTGTCGCTCGTTTAGTTACGGGTGTGAGTAAAGTTGGTGGAACAACAATTATTACTGCCGACCACGGTAATGCTGAGTATATGATAGATGAAGGGGGACAACCCTGGACGGCTCACACCACCAATCCAGTTCCTTTAATCTTGGTTGAAGGAGAAAAGGTGAAAATCCCTGGGTATGGTGCAGAAGTTAACTTCAGGAGTGATGGTAAACTTGCTGATATTGCTCCTACTATTCTGGACATATTACAATTACCCCAGCCTCCAGAAATGACTGGGCGATCGCTACTCCAAAATGCTGAGTATGAAGTGAAGTTGCCTCCCACTCCCCTAAGAGTTGGGCTGTAAAAAAAATTGTGAGTGATGAGTAATCAAGGATGGTTTAACCCAGACTTTAAACTCAAAGCTCACCCTCTAGGTTAGCCGGTTGCCACTCTTGGGTGGAATCCGACTCCACTAGTTCCACAACTGCTTGCAAAAGTTCAAAGATATAGATATTACCACCATGAATGTCACTAACGTTGTACAAGGTATTTGGGCAGTTTCTGCCATTGGCTTAATTGTTTTAGTCCTTCTCCACAGTCCGAAAGGTGATGGGATCGCAGCTATTGGCGGTCAAGCGCAGTTATTCAGCAGCACCAAAAGCGCGGAAAATACTTTAAATCGAGTAACTTGGATGCTCACAGTTATCTTTCTCGGCTTAACCATAGTTTTAAGTGCTAACTGGCTACCTAAATAGTTGACGGTTGACGGTTGACAGTTGACAGTTGACAGTTGAGTTTACATATTTTGTTACCTGATAACTATAGGGTGTTTTTTTATCTGCAAGTCCCTGTAGGGTTAATTAACATCAATGGGAAAACAAAAACTAAAACCCAAAACTCCATCCCCATTCTGGAACCGTTGGCTTTCACCCATACTCATAGCAACCATTAGCGGACTGCTCGCCATCTTGATTAACGTGCAGTCTTTTGCTATTGGACAATCTAGCAATATTTTTATCCCCAAATCTCAGCAGAGCGCTCCAGATTTAATTGCTGTTACTTTCCCCACACCCCAAACCCATAAATTACCTCCCCAATTAGCACAGTGGCAAGATAGCAGTAACAGTGGTGACTATTTCTCCCAGGTAAAATCTACACCCGTTGGTTACTTAATTTGGTCCCGGTTTCCCATTCGCATTCACATCGCCACACCCCAATTATCCAACACCATACAGGCTAAAAATTGGGTAAATACAGTTTCCCAAACCGTATCAGAGTGGAACAACTACTTACCCCTAGAAATAGTCTCCCACGCAGATGTAGCAGATATTACTATCATTAGAAAAGCACCACCTTTAAGATTTGACCGCGATCGCAAAATAATCCGTGCTCGTTCTGCTCTCACGACCTATAATTTATACACTAAAAACAATATTCTCCACCACCAGTTTCAAATCCTCCTCAGCCCCAGTCAAACAGGTAAGTATCTCTTAGCAGCCGCTCGTCACGAACTCGGTCATGCTCTTGGTATTTGGGGTCATAGCCAAAAAAGCAGTGATGCTTTATACCCTTCACAAGTTCGCAATCCACCTCCTATTTCCACTAGGGATGTTAACACCCTCAAGCAAGTTTACCAACAACCTACTAGTTTGGGATGGTCTGTAATAAGTAATAAGTAATAAGTAATAAAATATAAAGGAAATTAGGTGTTTGTAGGGGTGCTGCGGCTTGCGCCCTAGGGGAGTTCGGAGTGGGGAAGAATTATTTTTATCTCTATTTTTATCTCATCACCCCATCAACCTTTGTAGTGCGGGCATCTTGCCCGCTTTATATATCAAGGGAGCTTTCCGGCTCCCACTACCACATACTTTTGAAAAATTGGGATGCTCCCTCACCCCATCACCCTATCACCCCATCACCCCATCACCCCATCAACCACTAACTAACAACTAACAACTAACAACCAACAACCATCACCTAATCATGGGATAATTCCCAGTTATGTGTAATTTATATACAAATTTGCTTTTTCTAGATGGCAATTTGGCAACAAAAAGCAAGTACCTCCCATTAGCCTATCCTTAATGTTTGTTTAAGGGAGGAACCATTCATGTTGAGCTATTTTGTCTTTGACAAATTAACCAAAATGTAGTTAAGGCAAGTACTATTACCCTTTTCTATCAAAACCATTGCGGTTTTCTCCCAAAATTTTACACAGTATTCAGATTAAGTGTAATGAGCCCTATATTTTTTTCCGGTTTTAGTTTAAGATTTATGTTGGATTTCAAATATTTTTTATAATAAATAAAGTAATCTTTGTCTTATACCAAAGGTTCTTATTTATCCTTAATAAGTAGTAATATTCCTTTAAGAATGTAATGCCGAGGATTCTTGTCATAGACGACGACCCCGCAATCTCAGAATTGGTAGCCGTAAATTTAGAAATGGCTGGCTATGATGTCAGTCAAGCTGAAGACGGTATCAAAGGGCAGGCACTAGCTCTCCAGCTACAGCCAGATTTAATCATGCTCGATCTGATGTTGCCTAGGGTGGATGGATTTACGATTTGCCAGCGTTTGCGCCGGGATGAACGTACAGCGGAAATTCCCGTGTTGATGTTAACGGCGTTAAGCCAAACTCAAGATAAGGTAGAAGGCTTTAATGCTGGGGCAGATGACTATCTGACCAAGCCTTTTGAAGTAGAGGAGATGTTGGCAAGGGTGCGGGCACTACTGCGACGTACGGATCGCATCCCTCAAGCAGCAAAACATAGCGAGATTCTCAACTATGGTCCTCTGACCTTAGTTCCGGAGAGATTTGAGGCAATATGGTTCAATGAAACAGTAAAATTGACCCACTTAGAGTTTGAACTACTCCATTGTTTGCTTCAACGTCATGGTCAAACAGTTTCCCCCAGTGAAATTCTCCGAGAAGTTTGGGGATACGATCCTGATGATGATATTGAAACCATACGGGTTCATATTCGCCACCTGAGAACTAAGTTAGAGCCAGATCCCCGCCATCCCCGTTACATCAAGACAGTATATGGTGCAGGTTATTGTCTGGAGTTGCCCAGTACTCCCCCATCAAGTGAGGACGCTTCGACATCAGTGGTTGGTTAAGATTCAGACTTCATACTGGAAATTCGCTTCAGAGTTGGCACTCTATTTGCAACGTGAGTGCCAATTAAGTTTTGATATCAAGCCCAGTAGATTAACGTGAGTTCAGTGTTAGGAGTTCGGTGTTAGGAGTTAAAATTAACGTAAGTCATAAGTCATAAAGTAAGGCTTACAGCAAAAAGTCTTTTGGTGGAGGTAGGGAATAGGGAATAGGGAATAGGCAATAGTTACAGCCTATGGGTTTCTATTTTTTTACCCGCAAAAAATACCAGATGCAAGGATTTGAGGTGAAAATCCTAATTCCCTTACACTTATTTCCAAAAAACAGCCCAAAAGCATTGATAAATTAATGTTTTATACTTATTCAGCAGACCCTAAGTAATAAAGAAAAATTTGTCCCCTTGTCTCTCTACCTCCATCACTCCTACCCTACACCGAAGCCGCTACCACGTCTACACTCCATCACTCCTTCACTCCTTCACTCCTACTCTTCGAGAAGCCACTTCGTGTCTACACTCCTTCCCTCCATCACTCCTTCACTCCTACTCTTCGAGAAGCCACTTCGTGTCTACACTCCTTCACTCCCACGGGCTGCTTTCCAGGTACCATGAAAACTGTGAGGAATAGTACTGGGTAAGGCTAGTCTACAAACGGCTTCTCCATCTAATTTCTCCCCATCAAATACCCAAACTTCACTACTATGGGTATTACCATCATACACAACGGTGAGAATCCAACCTTGTTCTGGGTTATGAGCATCCGGAGCATAGATTGGTTCTGAAGGATACCTATTTTCCCCCAAGTCTGCTTCTATTAGGGTATCAGTTTTATGGTCAAAGCGAGCGATCGCATTTAATATTTCTTGACTAATATCTGTACCTTGCCGAGATATGGACAGATAGGTATATCGAGAATTTTGTCCCACATTCTGGGGTGGTACCCTGGGAAAATCACAGTTTCTGTCTAAAATTGTTTCTATACCCGTGACTTTACCTGTTTGGGGATTTAACTGTACCCTTGATAACTGACTCTGAGCAGGGGTATGGGTGATACCTGTGGCTACTTCTTTGAGGAACTGGTTGGTTTGAAAGTCTTCATAGCGAGCCATGTCTACAATTAATATACCGCGATCGCTCACATAACCGTTAGCAAAATGCCACTGAAACCAAGGCTCTGTTTCACTGCGACTCACCACAGATAAAGTTTCTCTGTCAATGACTAAAATCTGCGTTCCTAATTGGGGTTTCCATTTCAGGGAATCACAGTAGGAAGAAAATCCCAACATTACAGGGAGAATATTCAATTCCAATGGAGGGATAAAAAATACCAGATATGGTCCAGCGAAAACAAAATCATGGATTAATGATAACCTTGCCAAGGGTAATGTAGCTGTTTGCACAATTTTGCCAGTGGCATTACTCTTATAGAGATTTAACTGGGGATTTTTACCAGGTTCAATCCCAAAGTTAAAAATATCACCCGTCTGATAGTCAATCTTGGGGTGTGCAGAATAAGTTTTACCTTTGCCTAATTCCCCTAAATTATCTAAACCCAAAGTTGACAAGGTTTGTAAATCGAGGGCGTAGGGTTGACCACCTTCCCATAATGCTAAAAGCCTATCTGGCAAGGCTAACACAGAGGTATTGGCAACATTCTTAAATGGCTTTAACCATTTGTTCCAAAAAGCTCCAGG
Source organism: Calothrix sp. MO_167.B12 (assembly GCA_030066045.1). Lineage (GTDB taxonomy): Bacteria > Cyanobacteriota > Cyanobacteriia > Cyanobacteriales > Nostocaceae > Calothrix_A. The sequence continues at coordinate 7,934 of JASJCJ010000025.1, read as the reverse complement.
GGCAGTCATACCATAGTTGCCATAGATAAGTTTACCTGCGGTTGTCTCTTCTTGATAACCAGCTGTTTGCACATACCGATAAACAGCCCTAACATCACCATCAGTAAAATGTACCGCTAAAATCGCCCCATCCCCATCAAACCAGTGTCCCACAATCTTGTCACCACGTTTTAACCGTGCAGGACCATTGCAGTACAGTGTACCACGTAAACCTACTGGTATATTTCCAGAGATAATTGATAGGGGAGTCAGGGAAAACTCGGTTGCTGGTTGAGCGATCGCACCAACCCATGCTTTTTTACTTGACTTTTTAGTATTTGTATGCATATGAAGACTCTGATACATTTAGGGCGAATTCAGCGCCAGTTTGCCAAAATAGAGTTATACAGTTTGTAGTTATCTTAGATAAACAGTTTTTTATTTTGTAATACAACAACTTGGAGACAACTGCCATGCAACCAATTCGCCAAGGTGACGTGATTTTATTACCAATGGAGCAAGGTATTGCTACTGGCAACAAACCCTTGTCCCATCTCACATTAGCAGAAGGTGAAGTCACTGGTCACAGACATCGCATCAGCGATGGACAAGCAGAACTCTACGAAAAAGATGGCACTCTCTACCTAAAGGTACTATCACCAACAGCCACCTTAACCCACGAAGAACACAAACCACTCCAGATTCCCCAAGGTAATTGGATGGTGCGAATTCAAAGAGAGTACGAGCCTGAAGGCTGGCGTTATGTCGCAGATTAATCGGTTAACACCAGAACAAGAAGCCCTGATTCCTGTATATCAGCAGAAATGGCGAGAGATTGCCATTTCTGTTGAACCAATTAACCATCAACGAGCTACCGCAGCTGTAGAAACTTTATATACAGCCTTGGACAAACCAAAACCCAAAATCAGGTTTTTTGATGGACCCCAGGAACTGCAACAGTTATTAGATGGTCATTCTTTAGTCACTTTGAGGCAAGAATTTGGCTTGCCGCAAATGCTGATGATGCCCATTGCACAGAAGCTAATGTTGCCTATGGAGCAGCAGTTGTCAGAATCCGTTCGTCAGCAATTGCACGAGCAGTTGATGAATCAACAGACACAGCAATTAATGGCTCATCGCCAAGTTGCTATGGGTAGCTTGCTGGCAGAATTCAATGCTTCAGAACCAGATAGGGAAGAAATGCTGGCGGGAATATCCCAAGACTTCTTAAATATGCTCTGGGAAAAACAACAGCAACAATGGCGGCAAAATTTGCTCCAGCAACCCGGTGGGGATATTGTTCTGGGCATAGGAGATTGGTTGTCTCAACAGTGGCAACCTTGGGGACAAGAATTAGATAATTTATTTTGGCAGCCACTGGTACAGCCTAGATTGGATGAGTTGGCTGAATACTGCAAACCTCTGATGGTGGGTGCGGGGACAATTATGGCTGGTATGGCTTTATCATTACAGTTTGTCCAAGATGCTCCATTTCCCCTGTTTGACTTTTGTGCTCAAGTCTTATCATGTAAACACGATCGCTCATTTTGGGCAGCATTGCAAGGTATTTCCACTGAATGTGGAACTATTATCCCTTGCGAGAACGTTTGTTTGGTAATTAACCGCCCCTGCCGATTATTACTCGACGAGCAAAACCGCTTGCATGGGGAAGGGGAACCAGCGATCGCTTACCCAGATGGTTCTTATTTATACTTTTATCACGGCGTAAATTTACCACCAAAGTATGCCAATGTTCATCCAAATCAATGGCCAGCCAGTTGGTTACTCACGGAAGAGAATGCAGAATTAAGGCGGGTTCTCATTCAAGGTATCGGGTATGCACGAATTTGTCAGGAACTTGCTGCGGTAGAACTTGACTCTTGGCGGGAATATTCTTTACTTCGCATCGAGCAACAGATTGATATTGAGCCAATTCATCTCCTGAAAATGACTTGTCCCAGTACGGGATTTATTCATGCTACCCGAGTCCCTCCTACTATCCAATCTGCCCGCGAAGCTATTCGTTGGGTAAATTGGGATGTCGATCCTCAAGACTTTGCTATGGAAAGCTAATAGGGATCTTTTTTGAGGGACAAGGTTAAAACGGGTGGGGAACATCAGAGTTATAATTTTAGACACCAAAATATTATAGATGCCCTGCCCTCCAGCAATCCCTCGTAGGTTGGGTAGAACGAAGTGAAACCCAACTGGCTGTACGGAAAATGTTGGGTTGAGGAACGAAACCCAATCTACAATTGATGCTAATTTTGGGTTTGAAAACAGACCCTAGCAGTAAAATAATACCAATTCAAATAATGTTTGCGACACATAAATTAAATTACTCGTAGGGGTTTAGCAGTGCTAAACCCCTACCTGCTAAACCCCTACCTGCTAAACCCCTACCTGCTAAACCCCTACCTGCTAAACCCCTACCTGCTAAACCCCTACCTGCTAAACCCCTACCTGCTAAACCCCTACCCATCTGTCGCATTCTTTTTTCAAATTGGTATAAAAATTCCAGGCTCTGATTTTTTCAATAATCCTGTGGTGCAAGATATGAATGTAAACTCCAAATAATAAATAATGGCACTGCAATTGAAGAAATATATTTTAGGACTAGCAGTTATTTTCAGCACATCTTTACTTGGCTGTACCTCTCCATCTCCAGCAAATAATTCTCCATCAGGAAATGTGATATTTATTCATCCCGATGGTACTAGCCCATCCCATTGGGGTGCGGCACGAATGCTCCACTATGGTCCCGATGGAAGGTTAAATTGGGATAAAATGTCCAACCTTGGTGTCTATTTGGGACACATGAAAAATCAACTCACCGCTACTTCTAATGGTGGTGCTGTCACCCACGCCACGGGAGTAAAGGTAAATGCAGATTCCTTTGGTTTAGATAAGAATGGTAAACCCATTGTGGCAGCTTCTGGAAAACCCCAAACAATTATGGAAGAAGCCGTAGCTGCTGGTAAGGGAACGGCAATTATTAACTCTGGAGTTATTCCCGAACCCGGTACAGGTGCATTTGTGGCTAAAACGCGAAGTCGCCGTCAATTTACCGAAATCACCAAACAAATTGTGGAATCTGGGGTAGATGTGATTTTGGGGGGTGGAGAAATATTTTACTTACCCAAAGGTACTGCTGGGAGACACGCCACTGCGGCACAAGCTCAACGTACAGATGGAGTGAATTTAATTGAAGTGGCAAAGAGCAAGGGTTATACGGTGGTTTATACCCGTGATGAGTTGCTCAAATTGCCAGCTAACACCAAAAAGGTATTGGGAATTTTCGCTGCTTTGAATACTTATAATGATAATTCTGAAGAAAATTTAAACCAGGCAAATTTACCTTTATATGTCCCCACTGCACCCACAGTCAGTGAGATGCTGGATGCAGCTTTAAAAGTTGTCTCTCAAAATCCCCAGGGTTTCTTTGTGGTGTTGGAGGAAGAAGGTAGTGATAATTTCTGTAACTATAATAATGCCGTAGGTTGCATAGAGGCTGTGAAACGAGCTGATGATGCAGTTGGGGTAGCGATGAAATTTATTGCCAAAACACCCAACACCTTGTTGGTGACAGCCGCAGATAGTGATGCTGGGGGTTTGGAAGTGGTGGGGGATATTAATTTACCTTCCCCAGTACCAGGAAGAAGTAGGAATGGTTCGCCGTGGGATGGTAAGCAGGGGACTAAAACTACTCCCTTCACATCCGCACCAGATAAACAAGGGAAGCGTTTTAATTTTGCTGTGGGTTGGACAAGTTTTGGAGATAATACTGGCTCGGTGGTTGCCAAGGCACATGGTGTTAATGCAAACAGGCTACCAACAACGGTGGATAATACTGGTATTTATAAGTTGATGTATAGCACGCTGTTTGGTCAGAAATTACCAGCTGAGGATTGAAGATGAAATAAAATACCAAACCTCACCCTGTCCTTACGGACATCCCTCTCCTTAATAAGGAGAGGGAAAGATTTTTGCACTGCAAAAAGCGAGGGTGAGGTTACAGCGATTTTCAGGTAAATAGACCACACCGGGGAGCATCCCATTTTTTCAAAAGCACCCTCAGGCTATAAGCCTGGGGCTATACGAGCAAAGCCCACCTTCGTGGGCTATAAAATTCTCTTAGCCCACGAAGGTGGGCTTTGTCCGTGTAGCGATACCCTTCTAGGGTATTGCATAAAAGTTGGAATGCTCCCCCACACCGTAGGGGTTTAGCACTGCTAAACCCCTACATGAAGATATGGTTTCAATAGATGAAAACTGCTGTAATCAAAAAAACAATTTTTACCAAAAAATCATAAACTTTATTGTAAATTTCCGAAAAGACGTAGCATCATATCGTAGGTTGTATATATACAGATATACTTAACTCATAAACACTTTACCTGACCATGAACATCAGGAAATTTACCCAAATTGCCGCAGCTATAGCTTTAGGGTTTATTACTACCGCCAGTTTTACTCAACCTAGCTATGGTGGACGTTCCAAGTTTTATTGTGCCGTTCGCGGAGGCGTGCCATTTACATGGGTGAGGACTTCACGGGGAAGAGAAAGATTTATTCGTTGGTCTAGTAATGCTTTTAATGTGTCTCCCCTAGAACGCTGTAAAATAGTCTCGGCAAAATTTCGCCGTTACTATGACAATGGCAGGTTTTACATTACTGGTAGAGACAATATGAATGGTTATCCGGTGTTGTGTATTTCTAATCGCCGGGGTGGTAGTTGTTCTTCCAAGAATGTGCTAGTAACTCTCCAAAAAGGAAGTGATCCCGGCTATATAATGCAACAGATAATTTATTTCCGCCGTAGTGCTAACGGTACCATTATCGAGCTGAGTGGGGATGAATTTATTCAATATGTGAATGGTGAATTTTACCTTGATGTTAAGAAACTTGTAGATAGTAAATGAATTGGTATTCATTGCTAAGGCAAGGTATGTATCCCATATTAATTATGTTGGCTTGTCTTGGTGGTATATCCCTGGCACTACCAAGGCAAGAAACTGTTGTGGATACTTGTCAAAAAAATGATTGTCAGCAATCCCCAACCCCACAATCATCAAATCAACTTACAGTTGCACAGATACGACAGATAGCTGATTCTATTACTGTCAAAGTTTTGTCAAAGGATTTTATCGGCTCGGGGACTTTACTGAAAAAATCAGGACAGGTTTATACAGTAGTTACCAATGCTCACGTACTCAGGGCAGCTAAATCCCCTTATCGCATTCAAACTGCTGATGGGCGTATTTACCAAGCTACTGTGATTGAAACTGTGAAATTGGATGGTAATGATTTGGGTTTATTGCAGTTTCGCAGTGCTGATAGGGTGTATGCAGTGGCAAATATCAGGGATTCATCTACTTTGGGGGTAGGGGATAAGGTGTTTGTGGGTGGATTTACTGCCAATGCTGAGACTAAGTTGCCGAAAAAGGGGAAAGAAGATAAGAAAAATTCTTGGCGTTTGCGTCTCTCGGGTTCTTCCCTGGTAAAACAGCAAAGGGGTTTGGTGTTTACCACAGGGGAAGTTTCGTTGTTATTGGAGAAGGCTTTAAAAGGAGGTTATCAAATCGGTTATACCAATGATATTCGTAGGGGGATGAGTGGCGCACCACTGCTGAATATTCGCGGTGAGGTGGTGGGGATTAATGGGTTACATAAAGAGCCTTTGTGGGATGGTGCGGATTTGTATGAGGATGGGACTGAGCCGAGTCAGCCTTTGCAGGAAAAAATTACTAGGTCTAGTTTTGCGGTTCCTGTGAGGAGGGTGTTTCAGCAATTTCCGCGATTGGGTGTGTTGAAATCACCATATAACCGACACCCTAGAAGGGTGCGGCTACACAAGCAAAGACTGCCTACGCAGCCTCAATTGGTTTTTAGCTTACGCAGGTAAGCTTAGTTCGTGTAGCCCCAGGCTTTAGCCTGAGGGTTTATGTTTATTCCCAGGACAACATAGCCAAATCAAGGACAGATTAATGAAGTTTGCTTATGGACTACCTGTAATGCTCCTTGGTGTAACCAATGTCATGGTGTTGCATCAAGTCGCAGTGGCATTAGAACCACCACAGGTAAATGCTATTGCCAAAAAGATTACAGTTCGTATCAGTGGTCCCGAAGCTGGTAGTGGAGTAATAGTTAAAAAACGAGGTAATACTTATATTGTCCTTACCAATTGGCATGTGGTAGATACTCCAGGAACCTATACTATACAAACCCAAAATGGTAGGCGTTACCAAGTCAGCTCTAACCAAGTCCAACGTTTACCAAGAGTAGATTTAGCGGTTTTTCAATTCCAGAGTAACCAAATTTATGAAACTGCAAATATAGCTAATTCTGACAAAGTGGTCGAAGGAACAACTGTTTATGCTGCTGGTTGGGCAGATACTGATGCTGTTTGTTTACAACGTTGTTTTCAATCTCGACCTGGGAATCTTTCTGTACGTTTACCCAATGCGAAAGATGGCTATTACTGGATATATACTAATATCATTAAACGAGGAATGAGTGGTGGTCCTGTACTCGATAAAAGAGGGCGATTGGTGGGAATTAATGGACGAGGTATAAGAGATCCTAGGAATGGAACAACGGATTTTTTTGCGATTCCCATTAATACTTATGTGAAACTTGCTTCAGCGATAACACCTCCTCCATCCAGAACTTCTGTGAGAAATCCAGATACAGAAGATATTACCCTTACTCGACCCATAACTTCTACACCATTACCAAAACGGTCGCCAACGACAACATCTACTCCCACAATATCAACAACAGGAATCCGCCTCACCTTAGCTAAAACCCTTATTTTTCGCTATGGAGTCAGCGATGTTACTGTCAGCCCCGATGGTAGACTTTTAGCTTTTGGAAGTTGGTACCAGGGTATCAAAATCTGGGATGTAGCCACCAGCAAACTACTAAAAACTCTCACTGGTCATAGTTATCCTATCGGCAGCGTTGCTTTCAGCCCCGATGGTAGAATTTTAGCTTCTGCGGAGACTAATAGTCTATCAGAATCATTTGGTTCTAGTAAAATTAAAATTGACAAGAGTATAAAAATCTGGAATGTAGCCACAGGTAAACAAATCAAAACCCTCAATGGTCATATTGGTTCGAGCGGCAGCGGCAGCATTACTTTCAGCCCCAATGGTAGACTTTTAGCTTTTGAAAATGGGGACAAGAGTATCAAAATCTGGGATGTAGCCACAAGCAAACTACTAAAAACTTTCACTGACCATAGTTATTGGATTGGCAGCGTTGCTTTCAGCCCCGATGGTAGGCTTCTAGCTTTTGGAAGTAGGGACAAGAGTATCAAAATCTGGGATGTAACCACGGGGAAACAATTCAAAACCCTCACTGGCCATAGTAGTTCGATTCAAAGCGTTGTATTTAGCCCCGATGGTAGGACTTTAGCTTCTGGGGGTAGCGACGAGAGGATCAAAATTTGGGATGTAGCCACAAGCAAACTACTAAGAACTTTCACCGTTGATACCCGTGGTTGGATAGGCAGTATTACTTTCAGTCCCGATGGCAGAATTTTAGCTTTTGGAGGTAGTAAGGATAAGGACAGGAACATCAATGACTATAAATCCGTTTTACCCCCACCTGGTGATAGTGAGGACAAGAGTATAAAAATATGGGATATAGCTACAGGCAAACAAATTAAAACCCTCACTGGTCATAATAATTTCGTCTTCAGCCCTAATAGCAGGAATTTAGTTTCTTGGAGTTTTAGCAACATCAAAATCTGGCGATTATCAGGACGCTAAATTTGATATGCAAATCATATCAAGCTAATTGAATTACATATAAATTTTTTAAGACTTCCGTATCATCTACCCCACACATAGAAATAATATTTATGCATCCAATATAATCATGAAATTCTCCTCCCAACTCCCAACAGCAATCATCGCCACCACCATTGCAGTAATCTCCCCACGGACCAC
>JASJCJ010000196.1 GCA_030066045.1 Calothrix sp. MO_167.B12 | reverse complement strand
TCATCTAATTTTCGCGCAGGAGACTCCCGTCACACCGGAACGGTTGACGGTGAGAGGAATGCGCGCCTCCTTTGAGTCGTTTACAAGAAAAGTGGTAGAATGTGAAATATGGAGAAAGCCTATCGCTACAGAATGTATCCAACTGCCGAGCAAGAGTGTATTTTGCGCCGGACAATTGGTTGTGTGCGGTTGGTTTTTAACAAAGCCTTGGCAGAGAGAACCGAGGCTTGGTACCAGAGGCAAGAGCGAGTTGGCTATGCTCAAACCTCCACCATGTTGACGCAGTGGAAGAAACAATCAGACCTCCAATTTCTGAACGAGGTTAGTTGTGTGCCATTGCAGCAAGGCTTGAGACATCTGCAAACGGCTTTTACCAACTTTTTCGCAGATAGGGCGAAATATCCCAGCTTTAAAAAAAAGCGCAATGGTGGCAGTGCAGAGTTTACCAAGTCTGCTTTTAGGTGGAAGGATGGACAAATCTACTTGGCTAAGTGTTCTGAGCCACTGCCAGTTAGATGGTCTAGGCAGCTTCCATCCGGGTGTGAACCCACAACCATCACTGTTAAACTTGACCCTTCTGGACGCTGGTTTGTTAGCTTGCGAATCAACGATCCGTCCAATCAAACCATGCAACCAGTTGATAGTGTTGTAGGGTTGGACGTGGGGATTAGCAGTCTCGTTACTTTGAGTACAGGTGAGAAAATCTCTAACCCGAAAGCGTTTGATAAACACTATCAAAAACTGAGGAGGGTGCAAAAATCCCTTAGTCGCAAACAGAAAGGTTCTCGCAACAGGGATAAAGCAAGACTTAAAGTTGCTCGGATTCAAGCAAAAATTTCTGACTCCAGAAAAGACCATCTGCACAAGCTGACCACTCGACTGGTGCGTGAGAACCAAACCATAGCAGTCGAGGATTTGGCAATCAAAAACATGGTCAAAAATCACAAGCTTGCCCGTGCCATCAGTGATGCTGGTTGGGGTGAGCTTGTCAGGCAACTGGAGTATAAAGCCAAGTGGTACGGTCGAGACTTGGTTAAAATTGACCGATGGTTCCCCAGTTCTAAACGTTGTGGGGAATGCGGTCACATTGTTGAAAAATTGCCGTTGAAAATCCGGGAGTGGGAGTGTCCTAACTGCAAGACTCACCATGACCGGGATATCAACGCGGCAAAGAACATTTTGGCGGTGGGACACACCGTTACAGTCTGTGGAGCGAACGTAAGACCTGATAGGCGTAAGTCTAAAGGGCAGTTGCATAAAACCCCTAAGGGAAGGAAACAGAAACCCAAGTCGTGAGTCTTGGAAATCCCCCGCTACACCCTTCGGGTGTAGCGGTGGGAGGATGTCAATGAGACACCACGTCTACTTCTGAGACAAATCACATGCTCCCGATTTAGATCGACTGGCAGAGATTTTCAGTGATCCTGTGGTGATGGAATTTTATCCCAGTCCCTACACTTATACACAAACCCAAGAGCATATCAAAAGCATCATGGATTCTTACCAAGAAAATGGTTTTGGTTTGTGGGCGACTATTGATAAAAGCCAAAGCCTACTGATTGGTAGATGTGGATTGATTACCCAACAGGTAGATGGGCAAAAAGAAGTAGAAATTGGTTATTTGCTGGCTCAGGAATATTGGGGTTGTGGTTTAGCCACAGAAGCTGCGGATGCTATTCTTAATTACGCTTTGACGGAACTAGGTTTACATCGCCTCATATCCCTCATCGATCCCAGAAATGTTGCCTCCCAAAAAGTAGCACTCAAAAATGGGATGAAATATGAAAAAACTTCGCAAATGTGGGGCAAAAATGTATGTGTTTATACGATACAGCGAAAATAAATGAGATATGCTAGCGAAGCCCTTTACTTTTACTCTTATGGCGAAAATTTCCGCCATAGAAGCACCAGAGCGATAGGTAATTGTCCATTGGTTAACTGCATTTGTTTGGAATTGATTGCAGTTATGATTTGATCATTGGGAAGTTACTTCGCCCTGGTGATTTACTTTTTATGCCTCTTATACTCCTTTCGGTGAGTGCCTGCTCTCAAGAGGTGAATTGCTTTTGGAGAAAAGGTTAAAGGATTTTTCTTTCCCCTTCCCCTTTTCCCCTTAACCGACAAGTATTGGGAATAAATGTATTACTTGTTACTTGTTACTTACTACTTATTACTTATTACTTAAATCTTATGCTGGGAGATTGGCAAACACCTTCTCAACTAAAGCCTTTGCCTTCAAATCCAAATTTAACCAATCTACCTCACCACTTTCATCAATTAAATCCATATCAATCTCAACCTTCTCATTTCCTGGATAGTAGTCGCGAAAGCATACTTGATAACACAGGTCCCAGAGATCCACAGTCACTTGTTGCTCTTGACGTTGCAAACACAGATGGTATCCTGGATGGGGCATTGGTAAAGTAGCTAGATGCTCTCTAATTTGTTCTGCTTTTTCTAAGGTGGCGGTTTCCAATGTTTGTAACAGCTGAATCACAAGAGTTTGAGTCTCGTTGTCTACACCCTCTGGCCATATTAATACATCTTTGTACGTCCCTGTCCAAGCTGATGTATCTAACAGCTTGCGAATATTATCTATTAACCGAATGAAGGACGGTTGCATCAGCATTTCAGCTTGCTGCCATGTGACTGAGTTGGTAATTCTAGGTAGCATTGGAAATAAATATCAGGTATTGAAACAAAAATTAACAATAAATTTTGACAAAAAGTCGCTGTATCCGTGCAAATATTTTCTCAAACTAGCGGATTTTATCGAGGAAAACATGGAGATATTTATTATTGCCATCCATTGGTATTGGGTGTTAACACTGGGGAAAGAACATGATAGGCAAGCTACTAGATCATCGCTACAAATTAATTAGAGTCCTAGCTACTGGAGGATTCGGTGAAACTTACATTGCCCAGGATACCAAGCGTCCAGGCAATCCTATTTGTGTAGTCAAGCATCTCAAACCTTCCAGTCCCGATCCCCAAATTTTTGCCACAGCCAAGCGTCTATTTAATAGTGAGGCAGAAACTTTAGAAAAGCTGGGTAATTACCCTCAAATTCCCCGATTGTTGGCTTATTTTGTGGAAAACCAAGAATTTTACTTGGTCCAAGAATTTATTGAAGGACATCCCCTGAGTGAAGAATTAGTTCCTGGGCAGGGTTGGAAGGAAATTCAAGTTGTTCACCTTTTACAGGAAGTATTGGGGATTCTCAAGGTTGTTCATAACCAAGAGGTAATTCACCGCGATATTAAACCAGATAATATCATCCGCCGTGCTACTGATAATAAATTAGTTTTAGTTGATTTTGGGGCGGTAAAACAACTACGCAATTCCTATTTATTCCCCGGAAATAATCCAACAGCAACGGTGGCAATTGGGACTCCTGGTTATATGCCTACAGAACAGGGGCAGGGAAAACCCCGTCCCAATAGCGATATTTATGCTTTGGGTATGATTGCTATTCAGGCATTAACAGGGGTTTCACCCATAGATTTCCAAGAAGATCCTGATACGGGAGAAATTCTCTGGCAACATTTAGTGTCGGTAAATAAAGAGTTGGCAGCAATCTTAACTAAAATGGTGCATTATCATTTTAAAGATCGCTATCAAAGTGCCACCCAAGCACTAGAAGCGTTGCAACCGCTCTGTACTTTTTCCTTACCCCAGGATTTTCCCCAGACTTCAGCACTTGTACCGCAATCGCCCCATTCCCAACAAAAGACACTAGCCCTAGCACCAGCCAATCACAAACAAGGTCAATTAGTTGCTACTAACCCCTCTGAACCCCCTAAAGCTCCCCATCGCTTCGATTTTTTACAGTTCTTAATTTTGATTGGTTTAGTCGGTGGTGCGGCAGCTATTACCCCCACAGTAGTTAATAATATGGAGAATATAGCTGCTAACTTTACTCGTAGGGATAGTGGAAATAAAACTTGCTTGGCAGTTATTGTGGGCAATTCTAATATTCGTTCTGAGCCTAGTGCCCTTGACCCTGGCAATATTGTCAAAACTGTTGCTGATGATACTGGTTTTGAAGTCACGGGCAAGCGCACCAAAAGCCAATGGATACAGGTGAAATTAGCCTCTGGAACCCCGGCTTGGGCACATACAGATGTGATTAAAAACAAGTCAGAGTGGGTTGGTTGTCTGCGGGATATGGGAGTAGCAATTAAAACTGTGGATGAAAAGGGATTAATTAGTGATGTTCCCAAGGGAAGAGCCTCTAAGCTCGATGTTCCTCAGGAACCACCACGCGATCGCTCAGTAGTAAAGTCCCAACCAAAAGTAAAACAGACTACAGCAACAAATACAGTTACACCTGATCCTCCCCCCAGGGAACCGGCTACTAAGCTTTTGGAGCAAGCAAGAAAGAAATATGAATCAGGGGATTTTTTCGGAGCGATCAATTTGCTCAGATCTATTCCTCAAAATGCCTCTGATTTCCAGGAAGCTGCATCAATGATGTCCCAATGGCAAAAGGATTGGACAAAGGCAGAAGCTCTATTTAATGACATTAATCAGGCAATGGAGGATGGACAATGGGAACGAGTCAAAGATTACCAAAAGCATCCAGAAAAGTTGCCTGATATTAAATACTGGCGGAATAAGATAGAACCTTTATTAAAAGAAGCTGGGGATAATACTCCTCAACAAAAATCTTCTGCTAAACAAAACCCCGATCAGCCAAAAAATTTACTCCAAAGACTTTTACAGCGTTCTAGACCTGAGTCTAAAATTACTGAAGAAGACAGTAAAAATACTGATAATTGATTCACGGAATAGAGACCCATAGTGGCTTCTCCAGGTACTCACTACGGGTCTATATTGCTGATTGAATCTCACTCAAGTCTGTTTTGATCAACTATTAGCAATTTCACTATTTTCTATTAGCCGATCCCTAATTTGTGTTAAGTAATCTTGTGTATCAATAGGACATCGTGGTGCTGGAAGTTCTGTATTCGGCCAGCCTGGTAAATAATGGCAAGGACAAATTACTGCTGGCATCCCTAAGCTACGCATAGCTATAGGCATATTACAGCGAGAACATTCACTCATATCCCAAGCTGGTGTCAGCAGTTCGGCAATGGTTTGATGGGTTCCTTCTAAATAACAATCACCTGTTTCGGTTGAGATAATTTGTTGCCAACACTGCTCAAATTCATCGCTGTAGCGATCGCCAGCGATTATCGTTTTCGGTAATAATACAATATTGCCTTTATCAATTACTACACTCTTCCCCAACTGAAACCAGTAGGAAAGATACTTTTTCACTTCTTGTTGATTAGCCATAGTAAAATTTTATATTTTTTACTAGGTTTTTTAAACAGTAAATTTGGAATAAAAAGTTAAGAGTCACGCAATTTTAGATTTTGGATTTTAGATTTTGGATTTTAGATTAGGGAAAATTTCTGGACTTGACCTGCTTGTTTGACTCCCCTGCTCCCCTGATGAGGAAATGGGATGATGGGTTGTTAGTTGTTGGTTGTTAGTTGATGGTTGTTAGTTGTTGGTTGTTAGTTGATGGTTGTTAGTTGTTGGTTGACAGTCTTCCCTCCTTCACTCCTTTTCACTCCTTCCCTCCGGGCGGGGAAACCCCGCCCCTACTCCGAACACCGAACACCGAACCCCGAACTCCTTCCCTCCTTCACTCCTTCCCTCCTTCACTCCTTTTTGGTAATGGACAGCCCAATTGGGAAAGATTGAGGACATATCCTCCTGTAACCAAATAAACGGTATTAGATAAGGTACTTAACTGGCGTACTAAAGCGCCAAGGCGATCGCGAAAAGTTCGACCCATTGGGTAAGCAGGAACCACACCCCAGCCAGTTTCCTCGGCGACAAAAATCATCTGAGCAGCCACCAATTCTACAGTGTCCAAAAACTCTTGGATGGTATTTGACCAACTAGCTTCATCCGCAGCTAGATAATTTGCTACCCAAGTACCTAAAGAATCTACTAGTATACAACTATTAGGTTGGGCATCTGCCAGGGTAGAAGATAACTCACAAGGTACTTCCAAAGTTAGCCATACTGCTGGTCTACGCTGCTGGTGCTGTTGAATGCGTTGTTGCCATTCTTGATCATTGTCATCGTGGGTCGCCGTAGCTATATATACGACTGATTTTTGCGATCGCATTGCTAAGGTTTCTGCCCATTCACTTTTCCCCGAACGGGCAGGTCCAGTTACCAGGACAATGTTACTCAAAACTTTTTCCTCAATGTATCGATTTTTCAAATTTAGCAGTTGGTCACCATAGTTTTTTATCTTCAGGGGTAGGATTTTTACCCCCAAATATTATTTAATGGATAGAGTGAACAATTAATCGCATAACCATTATCAGGGTTACTTTTTCGATCAGGGATAAAAAAAATACTCTTTCCCACCTTCCGGAAAGTCTCTTATAGGAGTAAACTAGGTTGCGGTGAACACCGAGGGTAGTTACCCTCAGTTGTAGCAACTGCCCATGGCATCTACATCTTGCATCATTCATCCTGTAATCAGTAGTGCATTATTCAACACCATCAGGTCATGCAAACTGTGGGTATATTTTTATGAAAGTAAGCTTAAAACGCATAGAGGCAACTTTACATGATTTAGGACGTGGCAGGGTTTCCACTTCCGAAACTAGTAGTAACTCCAAACGACCTTTATCTTTTCGGATTAGCGTTGGGGCACAATCAATGGACGCATCAACTCCCCAAGTATCCGAGGCAGAGGAAAACGACGTATCTACTGATGACGATTTCTTTCATCAGCATATTTCTGTACAGACTTTTCCCGCCCAAGTAGGCGAGGAGGAATTACCCCATCTACCAAAGTTCAAAACTGCTAGTTTTAGCAGCCATCGCCATGCCGCTAACCCTGCCTTCGCCATGAATTTGTTAAAAGATATTCAGTCAGATGTGGCTAAGTGGCAGATGGAACTCAAAACCATTGTCCGACAAATTCAAGATATTTACCTAGAAGGACCAGTTGTCAATGGTTGGTTAGAGTCCCATGAAAAAGAGTCGGCAACAAACGGGACAGCAACATTACGCCATGCAGAAGTTGACCGGCTGATGGACTATGTAGAAGAAATTTGTGCTGCTAGTGGTGCTGCTAGTGGGACAAAAGTATCTTATCAACCATCCCGTGCTGGTTATCGTCTGTGTGCTTTAGATTCTGCGGGTAAAGTATGGTCTCGTCCTTGTCCTGCCGAGCAAGTACCTAGTGTGAGTATGGCAATTGCCCGTTATCAGAAATTGCGCCAACTTTTGTCACGCAAACAAAATTTAGAAACCCGCCTCAGCCAACTAGCTGAAACTCTAGTGGCTTTACACGGACACATCCAAGAATCTTGAATAAGCAAGAAGGAAGAAGGAAGAAGGAAGAAGGTTCAATGTTCCTGGGGGATTCTGACCCTCTGTAATTGTAGACCAGTAAATCTATGATTTACTGGGGTTCCTAAACCCAGGTTGGGCAAGGCATTCATGGCTTACCTTAAAACTTATTTTTGACCCCTGCCTCCTGACTCCAGCATAGATGCCTTGCCCGTTGGCGTAGCCGCCCGCTCAAGGGCTAGGGCTGATAAAAATTTCAAGGGAAAACCGGATAAGTGTGGTGGGGGATTGAACTCACCACAAACCTATGCTGCCAATTGTCGGGGGGACTCAAACCCACGCTCTTGGGAGAGGAAAGCCCTTGGACAAAAATCTTTACTGTTGCCTGTTGCCTGTTGCCTCTCCCGACGGGAGTTGATATTTGTTCCGAAGAAACTCGGTTGGTGAATAGCCAGATTTTGCTATAAATTAGCGGGCAATACAATAGATAATTATGAGAACTGAGGTTTTAGGCTAGTTAATGGCAATCTAAAATCCAGACTTTAACCCATGTCAGACCTGCAAATTTCTGCTATTATCTGCACTCACAACCGAGATACTTATTTAGGTGCTGCCATAGATAGCCTTTTAGGGCAAGATTTTGCCCTTGGTTTTGAAGTGGTGGTGGTGGATAATGGATCTAGCGATCGCACTCGCCAAGTGGTAGAAGAAAGACTGGGGAATCCCCGTCTGAAGTATATTTACGAACCTGCTATTGGTTTATCGGTTGCCCGTAACACTGGTGCTAGAGTTGCGGGTAGTGAAATTTTGGCATACTTAGATGATGATGCTGTTGCTAGTCCCCAATGGTTACAAGTGTTGTATACAGCTTATCAACATAACCACAAATTAGCGATCGCAGGTGGTAAAGTTAGTTTAATCTTTCCCCCAGGAATAGAACCACCACGTTGGTTATCGCCGGGATTGGCGAGTAACTTGGGTATCTATGATTTGGGCGATGGTTTGGTTTATATTGATAATCCGGGTTTAACTCCCAGGGGTTTAAATTATTCTATCCGTCGGAGTTTTCTAGAACAAATTGGTGGTTTTGACCCCCATCTCGGTCGCATAGGCAAGAGATTACTATCGAATGAAGAACTACAAATGACCGAACTTGCCTTAAAACAGGGTTGGCAGGTAGCATATCTTCCTGATGCTTTAGTCGCTCATAATGTTTCTCCCGAACGCTTGCAACGTTCCTGGTTCTTAAATCGGGGTTGGTGGCAAGGTATTAGTGAGTGTTATCGAGAACAGCTAGCTGGTAAAGCAGGAATTGCTCAAATACAAGGGGGTAGCGAAAGATTTTTACGTGGTTTGTATAAGTCATTGCAACATTTTTCTGACCCTGCGGAACGGTTTGATAAGTTTGTATATGCTTACGGTCAAATTGGTTATTTAAATGCAGTTATTCAGCATTTAATATCTACATCTATCAAAAAACTATCAGATCCAAATAGGAGTAGTTAATAATTTGTATTTTGGTAGCAAAGGGTAAATACAAACAATAACTATATTTATTTCCATTTGAGTCTTAATTAAATAATAAGAATTAAAAAAAATTATGTCTACAAAAATTCCTGTTTCCGTATTGATTCCAGCAAAAAATGAGGAAGCTAATTTACCAGCCTGTCTTGCTAGTTTAGAACAAGCAGATGAAGTATTTTTAGTCGATTCTCAAAGTAGCGATCGCAGTATAGAAATTGCTCAAAATTATGGTGCAAATGTAGTTCAATTTCATTTTAATGGCAGTTGGCCAAAAAAGAAAAATTGGTCTTTAGAAAATTTATCTTTTCGCAACGAATGGGTACTCATTGTTGATTGTGACGAACGTATTACTCCTGAATTATGGTTAGAAATTGAGCAAGCAATTCAAAACCCTAGTTATAATGGTTATTATCTCAACCGTCGAGTATTTTTCTTAGGTAAATGGATTCGCCACGGTGGTAAATATCCTGACTGGAATTTACGCTTATTTAGGCATAAAATGGGTCGCTACGAGAACTTAAATACTGAAAATATTGCCAATACTGGTGATAACGAAGTTCACGAACACGTAGTTTTAACAGGTCAAGTTGGCTATCTCAAAAATGATATGCTACACGAAGATTTTCGGGATTTATATCACTGGTTAGAAAGGCACAACCGCTATTCTAATTGGGAAGCTAGGGTTTATTATAATCTCCTCACAGGACAAGATGACAGCCATACCATTGGTGCAAATTTATTTGGTGATGCCGTCCAACGTAAACGGTTCTTGAAAAAAATCTGGGTAAGACTGCCATTTAAACCATTTTTACGATTTATCTTGTTTTACATCATTCAGCTTGGCTTTTTAGATGGCAAAGCTGGATATATTTATGGCAGATTGTTAAGTCAATATGAATATCAAATAGGGGTAAAACTATACGAATTATGGCATTGTAATGGAAAATTAAATACAGCCAATATAACTAATAGAACAAATAAATCTCACAATTCACAACTATCCCAAACTTCAGAGATAGGCAACACGGCTAGTTACAAACCAATCGCAAATAATCAATAAATATACCATTATTTGCACATGTTAGGACATTTTGAAAAAAGAATGGGACAGATGGATAGATAGGTAGGGGCACGGCATCCACAATCTTCTGATATAGGTCATAATCTTACTGATGCCGTGCCCTTTCGCTCCATTGGAATTCGTAAGCAAAAACTATGGTTTTCAAGGTAGATGCGGTTTAGTACCCCGCCACATTAATTTTGATGAGTCACGGGTATTTAGCTCCCCAAGTTATTTAAGGAAGTCGGGGAACTCAACTTTGACTTTCGACTTAGTTTATTTTTTTGAAGGGGTTTGGGGAAGCCCTCACCACAATCACAAGATTTGGTGGGGGAGGATGTCACTTTTGAGTTTTTTCCGCCCTTGAATTGTGCTTGGCAATGTTTTCCCCCAAAATTTCTACAGCTTTAGCAAATTGGGGATCTGCAAGAGTTCCAACTGTTTGCCGTTCTTTCAGCCAGAGAGTTTTTCGTTGCTCATCTGTCATTTCAAACTTGATATCGGGGACAATTCCTTGTTTATTAATATCTCTACCGTTGGGGGTAAAATATTTAGCAATTGTGACTGCCACACCCGAACCATCGTCAAGGGGACGTACTGATTGTACTAATCCCTTACCAAAAGTCTTAGAACCAATTAAAATGGCTCGTTTATTATCCTGCAAAGCCCCAGACAGGATTTCACTGGCACTTGCACTACCTTTATCTACCAGAATTACCATCGGTTTATTTGTCAATGCCCTACCCCTGGCAACTTCCCGTTCTCTCTCCCCGAAGCGACTCTTGGTAGAAACAATTGTACCCTTATCCAGCCACATACGGGCAATGTCCACACTAGAATACAGCAAACCACCGGGATTACCCCGTAGGTCTAACACATATCCTTCTACTCTCTTACGTTCTAAATCTCTAATCGCATCTCGCATTTCCTTACTGGCATTAGCACTAAACTGATTGAGGCGTATGTAACCAATAAGACCTTGTTTTGTACGTCGCTGAGAATAGCGTACTGGGTGAATTTCAATTTTTGCCCTAACAATTCTGATATCTTTTTCTTTACCGTTACGGGAGATTGTTAGAACTACACTACTGCCTACCTTCCCGCGAATCAGGGAGACAGCCTGATTTGTATCCATCCCCTCAGTACTTTTACCATCTATCTTGGTAATAATATCTTTGGCTTGAATCCCCGCTTTAAAAGCTGGTGTATCTTCAATTGGGGCTATCACGGTTAGCCTTTTGGTTTCTTCACCTATCCCTATTTGGATACCAACCCCTGTTAACTCCCCAGAGGTATCCACCTGCATATTCTTGAATTCCTTGGGATCCATAAACCGGGTGTAGGGGTCATCCAGTTTTTTCAGCATTGCCCGGATGGACTTATAAGCCTCTTGCCTATTGCTATAAGACTTATTCAAGTACTCTCGACGAACAGCTTGCCAATCTACTTGATTAAAAGTTCCGTCTACGTATTGGCGATAAATAATTTGCCATACCTCGTCCACCAATTCCTTGGGACTTTCTTTGAATAAAGCTTGTCCTTGTGAATGAATGCCTAGGCTAGTAACGGCAATTGTAGATAGCGTTACTGCTGTAGCACCTAAAACAAGCCCATTTCTATTAATCACCATAATGACAGCTGCCCGGCTAGAGAAAAAAAAATAGTCAGTATGCCCAATCTAACACAGCCTTCCATGTCGCGATCGAGCATATGTTGTTGTTTCCCCATAAATACTTTGTAATTCGACGATTTTAGCAATCGCTGATACAAAACTTATGGAAAATTTTAAGGGTCTATCCAACGTCCATCAGTCTTAATTAAATTAATTAACTCTTCTACTCCTCTATTTTCCGGAACTTTTTTAATTTCTTCTCTGCCGCGATAGAGAGAAATATAACCAGGTGTTTTACCGACATAACCGTAGTCCGCATCTGCCATTTCTCCAGGTCCATTGACAATACAGCCCATCACGGCAATATCCAAACCTGTGAGGTGCTTGGTAGCTTCCCTTACCTGATGTAACACTTCTTCTAGGTTAAATAAGGTACGTCCGCAGGAAGGACAGGCAACATATTCTACCATAGTTTTGCGCAACCCTAAAGCCTGGAGAATGCTATAACATACGGGTATCTCTTTTTCTGGGGATTCTGTGAGGGAAACGCGAATGGTATCCCCAATCCCATCGGCTAATAAGGTGGCAATTCCGGCGGTGGATTTAATTCGTCCGTACTCCCCATCACCTGCTTCTGTCACTCCTAGGTGCAGGGGATAATCCATACCGAGTAAATCCATCTGCTGTGCCATGAGGCGGTAGGCAGCAATCATTACAGGTACCCGGGAGGCTTTCATGGAAATTACCAGGTTGCGAAAATCTAGGGATTCGCAGATGCGAATAAACTCTAATGCGGATTGCACCATCCCTTCTGGAGTATCCCCATAGGTAAATAGCATTCTCTCCGCCAGGGAACCATGATTAACCCCAATCCGCATGGCTTTACCTTGATCCCGGAGGGAAATTACTAAGGGCTCTAGGGTTTCGCGGATTTTTTCGCCAATTTCATCAAATTCATTGGGAGTATATTCAGTTCTCTGGGAATTTGGCTTTTCAAATACATATAACCCTGGATTAATTCGCACCTTTTCTATATGCTTGGCGACTTCCAAGGCAATTTTCATGCCGTTGTGATGGACATCGGCAACGATGGGGACATCTTGATAAGTTTTGATTAATTTTGCTTTAATTTCTGATAAAGCTCTGGCATGAGCCATACTAGGTACGGTAACGCGGACAATTTCGCAACCAATTTCATGGAGACGACGAATTGCCGCCACAGAACCGTCAATATCCAGGGTATCTTCATTAATCATCGATTGCACCACCACTGGGTTATTACCCCCAATGGTGACATTGCCAACCTTTACAGGGCGGGTTTTGCGCCGCTTAATGGTAGTATCAATAGTCGGTTGACTGGATGGGACACTTGTATCTATGGGTGTGGGCAGAGTTTGCATAATCTCTTTGCAGTAGCAAAAATATCAGATTTTCTCAGTCTACGTTTTTCAGATTGCCATATTTAGGACGATTTTGGGCGATAAAGTTGGATAAAATCCTTTTAAGATATGACTAAAGAAAAACTGAAGATTAAATGGCTGGTTTTTTTGCTATGGATTTTCCCGGAGATGGGGGAGATGGGGAGATGGGGAGATGGGGTGATGGGGTGATGGGGTGATGGGGAGATAGGGAGATAGGGAGATGGGGTGATAGGGAGTTAATAATAGGAGGCTAAAAAACTGGTAATTTCCGGTTATTCCTCCCCCAAATAATCTATTAGTTCTTCTATCACCTGAGTAATGGCAAGCCATATAAGGTATAATTATTTCAAGAAGCACAGCAAGAGGTCGATGCAATGCTTTTATCTATCAAAACCAAGTTAAATCTAACCACAGAACAAAAAGTATTGATGAGTAAACACGCGGGTATTGCAAGGTTTACTTATAATTGGGGTTTAGAAATTTGGAATGATATGTATAAAAGTGGATTGAAACCTAATAAATTTGCCCTCAAAAAATTTTTTAACAATTATGTAAAACCCGAATATACATGGATTAAAGAAAAAGGTATTTGCCAAAAAATAACTCAATATGCTTTCGACCATTTAGGGATAGCTTTTGACAGGTACTTTCAAAAACTGGGTGAAAAACCGACCTTTAAGAAAAAAGGAAAACAGGACAGTTTTACCATTGATGCTAGCGGAAAGCTAATAGCTATTGGTGGTACTAGGATTAAGTTACCCACTATTGGTTGGGTAAAAACCTATGAATGTTTACCACACACAACCACAAAAACAATTACCATTTCTCGCACTGCGGATGATTGGTTTATAGCTTTTGCCTATGAGGTAGAAACTAGCCCAGTAAAGCATCAAATCCAGGTGGTTGGCGTTGA
>JASJCJ010000195.1 GCA_030066045.1 Calothrix sp. MO_167.B12 | reverse complement strand
TCGCGGTGTGAGCGATCCCCGACTTCTTAAAGAAGTCGGGGATCTGTTGCCCCTCATAACTAATGCGATGAAGCACTAGGTGAGTTTTTATCCTTTGAAATTAAAGTTATGTATGCGGGAGTGAAGTTTTGCAATACTCATATTCTGTCGGCATGAAAATAAACATAGAATAATGAGGGAAATCCATACTTTCCACAAAAAAAACAATGTTCCATTAATCAAGCAATGGAAACATGAAAAATCATGCTAGTAAATCCAATCGTGTAAAAAAACCTCTGGTTTTAGCAATACACACTACAGTTGTCGGCAGAGTCAGGTATAAAGTTCATGGACTTCGGAATTCAGATACTCTCAAAATATTGTTGGAGTTAAAACTCAAAACACACAGATATATTACCCAAGTCCATGCTAGTACGTTAACCGGCAATATACTTGTGATTTTTTCTGCGGATTACAGTATTACCGAAATCTCTTGCTTCATTGAAAAGATAGTATTAGAGCATAGAAGCAAACTTTGTAAATCCCTCAATAGGAGTAATTTATCTCCAATTAAACAACAATTAAGCAAGCCAATTATTTATGTGGAAAAACTAAATCCCCATGTTCAGGAACAAAAAATTGAACCTTGGCATGTTCACGAGGCAGACTGGGTAATTGCTAACTTCCAGACATCCCAGGTATCGGGACTATCTCACAAATCCGCACAAACCAAGTTGCAGCAATATGGAGCGAATATCCTCCCTCAGACGGCTTCCCGTTCGCGCCTAAGTATGTTTGTTGAGCAGTTCCTATCCTTGCCTGTGGGCTTGCTGACCCTAGCTGCGGGGCTTTCAGTCGCCACTGGAGGGGTAATCGATGCTGTAGTCATCATGGGGGTGGTGACAATCAATGCCATTATCGGTTATGCCACAGAAAGCCATTCGGAAAACATCATTCATTCACTCAAAACCTTGGTCAGACCATCTGCTCTAGTGTTGAGACATGGCAATTTGCAGGAAATCAGTGCCCAAGAGATAGTTCCAGGAGATGTTATAGTTCTCAAACCGGGCAGTTATGTGCCAGCTGATGCCAGATTAATTGAAGCCCATCATTTGAGCATTGATGAGTCTGCCCTGACGGGTGAAAGTATGCCCGTCACAAAAACCCCCAAAGCCTTGAATATTGAGAATATTCCCCTTG
Source organism: Calothrix sp. MO_167.B12 (assembly GCA_030066045.1). Lineage (GTDB taxonomy): Bacteria > Cyanobacteriota > Cyanobacteriia > Cyanobacteriales > Nostocaceae > Calothrix_A. The sequence continues at coordinate 12,550 of JASJCJ010000195.1, read as the reverse complement.
GCGATCGCGCCAACATGGTATATATGGGAACATTAGTTACTGGCGGACAAGGGTTAGCTGTAGTTGTGGCGACGGGACAATATACGGAAATGGGTCATATCCAAGCAATGGTGGGTGAAGCCACCTTGCCCCAAACCCCAATGCAGAAACAACTAGACCAAGCAGGCAGTCAACTTGTTTTCGTTTCCAGCGCCGTGTGTACTGCTGTGTTTGGCGTTGGCATGTTGCGCGGATATGGCTGGCTGGAAATGATGAAATCATCTATATCTTTGGCAGTGGCGGCGGTTCCTGAAGGATTACCAGCAGTTGCTACCACCACCCTTGCCCTCGGAATCGCCAAAATGAGGAAGGATAAAGTCCTGATTCGCCGTCTTGATGCTGTGGAAACCCTTGGTTCCATTCAAACTATCTGCATGGATAAAACTGGCACCATTACAGCCAACAACATGTCAGTTGTAGAACTATACGCGGACAACAAGCGGATCGAGGTTGAGTCGGGTAAATTGATTGCCGGGGAAGAATTGCTCAACCCTTACCAGAGTGATCCACTTTTAAAAATGATTCACATATTGGTTTTATGCAATGAGAGCCAATTAGATGGTGCAGATGGTGATTACATCATCAGAGGTTCCGCCACGGAAAATGCCCTCATCTATTTGGGGATCGATGCTGGTGTGGATGTAAACTGTTTGCGGCAAAAGTATCCCCTATTAAAAATAAATCAACGCTCCCAAGACCGCAACTATATGACCTCCCTACATACAACTGCCGATGGTCGCAATTTACTTGCACTCAAGGGTAGTCCCTCGGAGGTTTTAGCCATGTGCAGTTGGCAAATCCAAGACGATCAAAAAGTCAGTCTCACAGATGCAGACAGGCAAAGGATGGAAATGGAAAACGATCGCATGGCAGGTAATGGACTGCGGGTACTGGGAGCAGCTTACTTGATAGACGAACCAGAAAATATTCACTCTGGGGATAACTTCATTTGGCTGGGGCTAGTGGGCATGGCAGATCCCATTCGCAATGGGGTGAAACAGCTAATATGTAATTTCCATCAAGCTGGGATCAATACGGTAATGATTACTGGGGATCAAAGTCCCACCGCCTACGCCATCGGTAAGAAGTTGAATTTGAGTAATGGTGGACAGATGGAAATCCTCGACTCCACCCATCTCACCGATATTGAACCCCAAGTAATGCAAGCATTGTGCGATCGCATTCAGGTTTTTGCCCGTATCAGTCCTGCCCATAAATTACAAATCGTCCAAGCGTTCCAGGGTAGCAGTAAAATTGTTGCCATGACTGGAGACGGAATTAACGATGCCCCAGCCCTGAAAGCCGCTAATGTTGGGGTGGCAATGGGACATACGGGAACGGATGTTGCTCGCGAGGTGGCAGATGTAGTCTTAGAAGATGACAATCTCGAAACCATGATTGTTGCTGTCAGTCAGGGACGAACCATCTATAACAACATTAGAAAATCCGTCCATTTCTTGCTGTCAACCAATACTAGTGAGATTATGGTCATGCTAGCTGCGACATCTGCTGGTATTGGTCAGCCCCTCAATGCCATGCAACTTTTGTGGCTGAACCTAGTTACTGACATTTTCCCCGGACTTGCCCTGGCTTTAGAACCACCAGAACCAGACGTATTGAGTCAAGAGCCTCGCGATCCCGAAGAACCGATTATCAAGAGATCGGACTTAAAAAGAATTATCCGGGAGTCAACTATGTTGTCTGCTAGTTCCTTGGGAGCATACGGTTATGGCATTAACCGATATGGCATTGGTCCCCAAGCAAGTACTATCGGTTTTATGAGCTTAACATCAGCACAGCTGTTACATGCCCTGAGCTGTCGTTCTAAAACACACAGTATTTTTAGTAGAAATCCACTACCACCTAACCAATATTTAACTTTTGCCCTTGGCGGTTCTTTTGCTCTCCAGATATTAGCTGCCATTGTTCCAGGTTTGAAGGGTCTTTTACAAGTAACACCCATCAATCTCTGGGATGGAGCTGTAATTGCTACCAGTGCTGTTCTCCCTTTGTTCGTGAATGAAGGGGCGAAGACATTGGACAATAGGGCTATGAAACCAATGAAAAATGATACCGAATGTAAAATAGACCGAAATTAATGGGATACAAGCCCCGTCCTTCCAGGACGGCTTTGTTTGTGTTATACTAATTGCCGTAGAAGTTTTCCACGTCAAATGGTCGTTTTCGAGTTTAAGGCAAAAGGGAAAACAACTCAATATGCAGCTATCAACCAAGCGATCAAGACTGCTCAATTTGTCCGCAACAAGTGCATTCGTTTTTGGATGGACAACCCAGGTGTAGGGCAGAAAGAGCTATATCGCTACAACACTGCGTTAAGGGCTCAATACTCCTTTGTAAAAGACTTAAACTCTCATGCCTGTCAAGTAGGAGTAGAAAGAGCATATAGCTCTATAGCTAGGTTCTACGACAATTGCAAAAAACAAATCTCTGGTCAAAAGGGATATCCCAAGTTCAAGAAAAATAACCGTTCGGTGGAATACAAAACCTCTGGGTGGAAACTATCACAAACAAGAAAACAGATAACCTTCACCGACAAAAAGGGAATTGGCAAACTTAATCTCAAAGGAACGTGGGATTTAAACTTCTACCCATTAGAACAGATAAAACGGGTTAGGTTAGTCCGTCGTGCTGATGGATACTATGTTCAATTTCTGATAAGTGTAGAGAACAAAATAGAAGCACAACCAACGGGTAAAACTATAGGTTTGGATGTTGGGCTGAAACAGTTCTATACAGACAGTAATGGACATAGTGAACCTAACCCAAGATTTTATTCCACAGGAGAAAAGCGTCTGAAGTTTCGACAAAGACGTGTTTCTCGCAAGAAAAAAGGCTCTATCAACCGCAAGAAAGCCATTAATAGATTAGGTAGAGTACACCTGAAAATAAGTAGGCAACGTGAAGAACACGCCAAAGCAGTGGCGCGTTACGTAATCCAATCTCACGATTTGGTAGCCTATGAAGATTTGAGGATTAAAAATTTAGTTAAAAATCATTGTCTTGCTAAGTCTATTAATGATGCTGGTTGGTATCAATTGAGAAAGTGGTTAGAGTATTTTGGGGTGAAATTTGGTAGGGTAACTGTTGCGGTCAATCCTGCCTACACATCCCAAGAATGCTCTAACTGTGGGGCAGTAGTCAAAAAATCTCTATCCACAAGAACTCATATTTGTAAATGTGGATTTGTGCTGGATAGAGATTGGAATGCTGCTATTAATATTCTCAAATTAGCCTTGAGTACGGTAGGGCATACCGGAACTTGGATCAACGATCCCAACGCTTCAGGAGATTCTACCTCTACTTGTGCTGGAGAAATCCTGCATGAGCAAGTTGGGTCTATGAATGAAGAATCTTCGCCCTTATAGGGTGCAGAGTGTCAACTGAGATTATTACCTGCAATGGTTAAAGAGGTTTTTATAAAAAACTAGCTGTTTACGGTCATATGGGCAGGGTGGATCTGGAAATTGTCCCCTGGGAGAAAACAGATAAAGTTCCTGTTTTACAACGTGAATTTTAACTTTCACAAGTAATAAGTAATAATACCAATTTGAAAAAAGAATGGAACAGATGGGTAGGGAACATCGGCCAATCTTTTAATATATAAAATTATTTGACTGGTGCCGTGCCCTGAGGAAGAATGTATGTGTCATAAACATTATTTGAATTGGTATAGGACTCATATTTGATTTTTGAAAAAAACGAGCGTACACTCTCTGTTCCCTATTCCCTGTTAAGAGTTCCCTATCCTCACGAATAATTAAGGCTTCGCCACGCTTACGCGTTCACGTAGTGTGCCTGAAGGGCATACACAAATCAAACCGGATTCTTATATTATTTATTACTTATTACTTATTACTTATTACTTATTACTTATTACTTAATGTAAAAAGCTCATAGTTAACATAAGTTTTTCCCTTCTAGGCTATCCTCAAAAAATAATGATCAAATTGCCTTATGAAACGTGAAACACTAGCAGAGTTAATTATGAGGACTGTAATTGAGTTTGAGCAACGGGAACTGGAACTGCAAAAAGCCTCCCTAATGCAACACAAGAAAGGCACAAACAAACATAACCAAAATAAATCTAAAGCTGCTTAGGTAAATGCAGCAATTCAACCATGGTGACTTGATTACCATCTACCACTATTCTTTTGACGCATCCTTTGAGTAGATTTTGTTTATCCTGTGGTTCGAGTGAGAGCCAGTACCTGGGATTAGAAAAAGCTTGTACGATTCGTTCTTTGGCAATTAAATATTGTTTTGAGGTATCATTTGCAGTTGCGATCGCATCAGCAATCTGCATTCTCATATCTTCTTTAGCTTTTTCGATGGCTGGGTTAGATGGTAATGCTTCTAAGGTATTTAAAGATGCTCGCAGTGTCTTGATTTCCCCAGGCTCCTTGGTAACTGTAACTTCTTGTTCCACCAAGGATGCTAATCGTTCGGCCTCCTTGACTAAATAGTCGATCGTTTGTTCCTCTAATTTATCCGAAGAAATCATTCGCCCATTGTGACAAGCTTTAGTCCGATAAAAGCTACATTGGTAGTGGTGGCGAATAAAGCCTTGGCGCTTGACCAATTTCTTGCATTGGCGACTATAAGCTGCACCACAGTGGGCACACTTGACTAATCCTGCAAATACATTAGTATATTTTTGTTCTGTTGCCCAACGGTTATTACGGTTCTCTCTGATTGTGGCTTTGATACGTTCGTGTTCCTGTTGAGTAATAATTGCTTCATCCTCATGGGTTCTCCATGTCACTTCCCACTCGTCAAAAGGTTTGCGATGTCCTTTGGGACGAACTACGGTGTTGTAAGGGGTTCCACCTGCATAAACGGGATTAACAAGAATGGAGCGCAAGCCAGAAACGGACCATTTTAAGCCTGTGTGTGGGTAACGCAGATTTAACCCTCCACCACGGGATTTTTGAATATTTTCTAAGATAATTTCATCTTCTTGTGTGAGTAAATTAACTTTAGTATCTTTGTTTTTAGATACTGCATTAGCTTGAATCCCAAAAATATGGTGTAGCTGTTTGGCAGTTTGGGATACTGTACCCACTGTCAAAAAGGTATCAAAAACAAACCGCATTAATTCGGCAACTGTCATTTCTTGCTGATTTGCAATTAGACATATGCATGGGCGATGATCGCGTTTATATTTCTCCCCATCCACCACATAACCCAAGGGTGCGTTCCAGTGGGGTTTTTTGTGAGCCTTGCGGGTGTCCCGTTCTTTCTTAACTCGCATTCCCAGCATTTTGACTTCGTATTTAGCCGCAGCCAAACGCACATCAATTGTCAGTTCGCCGCCAATGCTGGACATATCAAATGGCTCATCTAGTGCAGTCGGTTGGATACCTTTTTTCTTTAAAGCATCCATTAACTGATAAAACATCATTGACGATGACGTTAGGCGATCGATTCTAATAAAAAGTAGCTTTGAGACTTTATGTATTGCTACTGCGTTAATGTCATCAATTAGTTGTAATAAACCTTTGCGTTTGTCACTGGTGCGGCTTTCCACATCGTAATATATTTTTGTGGCTCCAGCACTTCGTAAACGCCGCATTTGCTTGATTAATGCGCCTTCATCATCTGCTTGTTCATCAGTTGAAACACGAGCGTAAGCCCAAATCTCCATATGCTGCACCATAGAAGCAATATCACTATATTACCTGATAGTCAACGCATTATTAGCTTGTTGTTCACCGAGCCAGTAGACTTCTTCGTTGGTAATTCCTACGGTAAGTACCTATGGCGCGATACCAAGATTCCTATGGTTCGCATTGGTTATCCTCTGTTCGATCGCCACCACTTACACCGCTACTCCACTCTGGGTTACAAAGGTGGTATCAACCTCCTCAATTGGATTGTTAACACCTTGTTAGATGAGATGGATAGGGTTAGCAACATTGCTGGTAAGACAGATATCTCCTTTGACTTAATTCGTTAGATTCTTTTAATGAACTAACCCCACGCTAATAAAGGGAAAGGGAAGGCAATAATCAATAAGTAATTATTAATTTTGCCTTTCTCCTTTACCCTTTTCCTTGTACATACAGCATATTTCATGTTAGTGAAGTACATTTAGACGGGCAGGGAGTGAGGGAAGTAATAAGTAATAAGTAATAAGTAATAAGTAATAAGTAATAAGTAAGTTTCCCTAATACTGTCAGCTGTCAACTGTCAACCGTCAACTGTCAACATCAAAAACGTTCATCACATTTTGTAAAATATTTACTTGTTTGAAAATGATTTGAGCGAGATATTAGTTAATAAGAGCGAACTCTGCACCCGATAATCTATTTGCAACTAGCAGCAAACCAGAATATTCACTACAAGCAATATTAACCCTAGGTTTGAGCTAGCAATGCTCTGAAGAAGCCGCCTTACGGCGATCGCAGAGTACGAAAATCTCACAGAAATTTTTAGCAATGGGCGATGGGTAAATTATAAGTTCTGAGTTTTCAATGGGAAATATTGTTGATTCAAATCTTATAATTTATACCGCCATCCAATTCTTAGTTACCAATTAACACTTACCAATTACCTACCCGCATAAGCCATGATCGGTACCCAAGGCAAAATTAATCAGCTGCTGACTGAACCAGGATGCGAACACAATCAAGGAAATCAGGATAAAAAAACTAAATGTAAACAACAGGCTCAACCAGGAGCCGCCCAAGGGGGATGTGCCTTTGATGGGGCGATGATTGCCCTGGTTCCCATTACAGACGTAGCCCATGTAGTCCACGGGCCGATCGCTTGCTCTGGTAATTCCTGGGGTGGTCGCGGTAGTCTGTCTTCTGGTTCAAAATTATACAAGATGGGATTCACCACGGATTTGACGGAAAATGACATCATTTTTGGTGGTGAAAAGCGTCTGTATAAAGCCATCAAGGAGGTAGCCCATAAGTACAATCCTGCTGCCGTATTTGTATATGCTACATGCGTTACAGCCTTGATTGGTGATGACATTGATGCTGTTTGTAAAGTAGCTGCGAAAAAAATTGGTTTACCTGTAATTCCCGTTCACTCAGCAGGGTTTGTGGGTAGTAAAAACTTGGGTAACCGCATTGGTGGCGAGGCTTTGTTAAACCATGTTGTTGGTACGGTAGAACCTAAACATTTACAACAACACCTTTTGTGATATGATTTTGAGACTGATTTTCAGGGATTCTCATGAGAGTTTACGGTTACGCCCGTGTTAGTACTCAAGAACAAGCTGAGGAATTTGACGCACTAAATCAGCAAATAGCGAGATTAAAAGCGGCAGGTGCGATGGAAGTATTGATAGATATTGAGTCAGGGCGTAGCGATTCGAGAAAGCAATTTAACAATCTGTTGAAATTAGCGCAACAAAATCAAGTTGATGAAATTATCATAACCCGTGTCGATCGCCTAGGTAGAAGTGTGATTACTATTCATAAGGCGATGGAAATTCTTGTTAAACATAATGTTAACCTGCGGGTATTGGACGCACCAGTAGATGCAAACAGTCCTTTTGGCTGGTTTAGTATTAACCAAATGTCTGGGTTAGCAGAGTTTGAATCCAGACTTTTATCCCAACGAATTAAACAAGGCAACGAGTATTTTCGACAGCAATTAAAGTTTTGTGTTCCTCCATTTGGATATGCCAAAGATGAAAATCATCGCTTGACCCCAAATAAAAATATTCATGAAAAGTCTGGTAAAACTTACTTTGAGCTAGCCAAGATTATTATTGATTTAATTTTGAAAATGCGATCGCTCAAGGATGTCTGCAATTATATTTACACCGAATATGAAGTAGTTTTTTCTGTATCTGGCTTGCGAGATTGGGTCAAAAACATGGCATTGCAAGGACATACAGCTTATTTCGTCAAACCGAAAAAAGGTATTAATCGGGAACCAATCATCAATTTCAATACCCACGAAGCCATAATCACTCCAGCAACATTGTCAGCAATCCAGGGTAAGTTGTCAGCAAACAGAAAATATCGTAGTTCAGCCACATCAAACCGTGGACAGTATCCACTGGCAAGTTTAATTAAATGCGTTCACTGTGGGGGAAATATGTATCGTAACTTTTCCCGACACAAAACCAGAACAGAGTATATGCGGTGCATTAATTATAATAAACCAGGAAAGTATCACTGTCACAACTCAAAATGTACCCGACTGCGGGAAATAATTACCAAGACGATTACAGCTTTGTGTGAAAATGCACCCCAATTAATCGAACATCTAGAAAATAATTCAGCCCAGACAACAGTTATTAATACCAAAGAAATAGAAAAATTAACTAACGAGCTATCAGTTTTACGAAGTCTTCGCAGTTCTAACCCAGATATTATTCAAGCGATCGCTAAAATAGAAGCAACAATTGATACCTTATCAACCCCGAGCAAAATTTTTGATAGAGATGGCTTTGAAAATATCAAAAGAAAAATAGCGATCGCCTCTCAAGCTACATTTTGGCAATCATTGGATGAAGAAGAACTACAATTGGCGTTGGCTGAGTTCGTAGAAAAGGTTGAGGTAGATTCATCAGGAGCTATAAATCCTACTTTTAAATTGCCACTAACCCTATCTTCAATACATCCATAAGTTTTAATGAATTCTTCGGGAGACATATCTCCAACTTGTAATTCCCCATAATATTTTTCATAAGCTTCGAGTAACCTGTCGTTAAGCATTTTTAGAACTTTTTGAGAATGTGTTGAAGTCATAAAAAATTCTATAGCGATTACTTTAGCTTATTTGCCGACTGAGATTTTTCTGTTAACACTGAACGATTGACACTCTCAGGTCTAAAGACACTGAGATTCTTTCATCATAGGGAACCCAACGGTTTTACCCTCAGAAAGCATTTTGACCCTTCGGGTTCGCAGTCCCCTACGGAGGGAAACCCTCCTTCAGGGCTGACTCACCGTATGCCCTACGGCTGCAAGTCCTCTAATCAGAACTACTTGAGATGCAGCTACATCTCTATCCGTTGTGTAGCCACAATTGTCGCATTTATGAATACGTTGTGCTAATGTCTTCTTACCTGTTTCATGTTGGCAGTTAGGACATATTTGGCTTGTTTTCCGTGCATCTACTTTTTGAAAATAGACACCACGCTTAAAACAAGTCTGCTCAAGGATGTTAAAAAATTGACCAAAACCCGCATCAAGGCAATGCTTGCCCAACATTCCACGGGATAGACCAACTAAATTTAAATCCTCAACAAATATCATTCCCATACCCTCACATAGCTGATGTGAAAGCTTCCTATGCCAGTCTTTACGACAATTAGCAACGTATTCATGTAACTTTGCAACCTTCTGGAGTGCTTTTAACCAATTGTTTGAGCCTTTGCGTTTTCTACTAACACGCTGTTGTAGCAATTTCAGCTTACGTTCGGCATCAACAAAAAACCTCGGACGCTTGACTAAAAGACCATTGGAGGTTGCAACCATTGACGTTAAACCTACATCCACCCCTAAAGCCTTACCATGTGGTGTTGGTTGAGGCACATTTACATCCCATTGCAACGTTATCATTGCATACCAACCAGAAACACGTTTAACAATTCTTACTTGCTTAACTTTTGCATCTTCTGGTATTGGTCGGGACTTCCTGAACGCAACCACACCAATTACAGGCAATTTAATTTTATTGCCCATAACAGGGCTGTTTTTGAACTGAGGAAAAACAAAACTCCGCATTCGACCACGCTTTTTAAATCTGGGAAATCCAAAATTTCTTTCCCACATATTAGTGAAAGCTGTTTCAACCCGTTTTAAAGTTTGTTGCAATACTTGGGATTGAACCCGCTTAAGATGTGGATATTGTTTTTTAGCCTCAGTTAACGCCTTGGCTTGACTATTGTATGTAGGTCGTTGAGCATCAGCTCCGAATTATGTACTGACTTTTGGTAGAGCATGAATCTACATCACACGCACGGGACTTAAACCAATCCTTACGCTCACCCAAAGCATAGTTATATACCTGGCGGTTTGTCTCTAACCACTCTTCAAATATTTCTTTGTGTTGGGCAGTAGGTTTTAATTTAAATTCATACGTGAGTGTAAATGTCATTCTCATCACGGCTCGACTGAGCTTCGCCGAACGTCCTCCTACAACATTATACAACACTCTTAGCTTTCATCAGGATGAAAGTTAAGAGTGATAAAGTTAAATTAATACGGTGACTAAAGTCACTCGTGTCGCTTATATCCCAGGTCGTGCATACGCTGGGTTTTACGCTTATCGCGTGTTTTCTTATAAAAGTTATCGCCGCTTTGATGATGTAATCCTAAGGCGGGCGCTATCTCTGTGACGATGTACCAACAACCACTGCAAATTTCCACAAATAAGTTATGGTAAAAGTGACGGGATCTAGGAGATGGTTGCGATCGCCCTTGGGCTAATTTTCTATTTGAGCGATCGCATCAATTGGTGAAACATTACCATAGATAATAGCCATAATGCCGGGCAGATATTGATCCATAATCATCACGTTGGCGTATACCAACTGGCGCACCAGGGCTATGCTGAGTCGATCGCCTTCAACATCAAGACTTGTTTTGTAGTGAATCTCACCGCTGTCAAAATACATTTCAAAGTTACCAATGGTAAGACCATAATTAGCACGGGTGAGAAATTCTGCCATGACTAACCGCTTATCTACAGGTACTGTGACAGGACACAGGGAATAAAACAAAAATTCCTGTCGGGTTTCGTTGGCGTGGACATAGCAAGACCATTGACCATTGTTACCTTGGAATGCTAGTTGTAAGTTAGTGGTGCCTTCGCGTTGGTAAACTGGCCAGTCTTCAGCAGCGAAAAAGGCGGTTACAATATCGAAGAGTGAGCTAGGTTCATTGGTGTCATGGTCTGTGATTTCATGGCCTGCACTATCATCAAGCTCAGATGAGCTTTCATCAACTAACGCTTCAAGGCTATGACCAAAGTCTTCAATTATCTCATTGGCAATTTTTTCTGCTGCTTTAGACCAATTACCTTCAATCCATTTCTCCAAAAAGCCAGCAACCCCTGACAAGATTTGTTCCCCACCAGCAACGGTTTGATATAGATTTGCCGGATTAATATAGCTCCAAAAGGTTTTGTAGCCCACCTCGTTAGAAGCTTGAACTTGTTTAACCGATAGACAAAGCCAGCTTTCGGTTTGTAATAATGGGTCAACTTCGTTTTGGGTTAAGTCCGGTGGAGCAGAATCTGGGGATTGTTCTACTTCTACATCTTCTCCTGTACTAGTCACAAAAGATGCTGAAGGATGGATAAGGGGTTCTGTTTTTTGACTCAGGGCTAACAAATAAGCTACAACTGCTTCAGCATTTTCCCCATGTTCTAACAAATTAGGAAGAATATCAGGTTTAAGGCTGAATTTCATGTGTACAGAGACATCGGGAATAAATTTACCGCCAATTAGAGAACCACGCAATGCAGATTTCAAGTTAAATATAGCACCAGCATCAATTTTCTGGTATTCCTCAAAACTAACTTGACAGCATAAGCGACATCCGATGATGGCATTATCATCCCGAATCAACAACAAATTAGGTTTACAAAGGGTTACAGGAGAAGTAGAAGCGTCATAAAATGTTAAATCCCTGTCTAGTGAAGAAGTATCGGTCTGTAAAACCATGAACAACTTACCTAAGTAATTTATCTAAATCTCTTGACCAAAGAGGCAGGGGAGCACCGGAGCAGGCTTCGGCCGTGAGCTCAGCCGAACGGGGGCAGGGGGAAGGATACCTAGAATTCCCCTGCCAGGGGGATACAAGCCCCTCTATTTATGGATGGAGAACAACAAAAATGTATTTCGAGACACGTAGTGCAAGAAATACTGCGTCCAAGCTACAAGCCCCTCCATTCATGGATGGGGTTTCCCCCCTGCTCCCTTCCCCCTGCCCCTCTGCCTCTTCAGTGACGGGTAGCTATTTTTTATTTTGCTGCACCACATGGGTAAGCTCATGGGCTAGCAATTGCTTACCTACTTTAGATTCAGGGTCAAATTTACCTTGGTTAAAGTATATATCTTTTCCGTGGGTAAAAGCCTGGGATTTTAACTGTTGATTCATATCTACCGCCATTTGGTCGGTGTGAATGCGAACATTGCTAAAGTCTTGACCTAAAGCCTTGCCCATTTCAATTAGGGTTGCTTTTGGCAGTGGATCGCCTTTACCTTTTGCACGTTGGAGTTGAGAAGTTAGGGATTTACCTGCTGATTGGGACTGGGATTCCGGCTTAGTCGCGACTTCCTCTTCTTCCTGTGGTTGCCTGCCTTCCTCTTCTGGTCCTTGCATTTGCAGTTGTGGCTTAGTCACGACTTCTTCCTCTTGTTCGTCTTGCATTTGCAGTTGTGGCTTAGTAGCGACTTCCTCCTCTTTTTCGTCTTGCATTTGCAGTTGTGGCTTAGTAGCGACTTCCTCCTCTTTTTCGTCTTGCATTTGCAGTTGTGGCTTAGTAGCGACTTCCTCCTCTTTTTCGTCTTGCA
>JASJCJ010000194.1 GCA_030066045.1 Calothrix sp. MO_167.B12 | reverse complement strand
GGCGATTTGTCGCCCACCCCATCACTCATCTGATTGAAACCAGATGTCGCTCAGAGGTGGGACTCCTCACCGCCCAAAAATTCATCTCATCGCCTCCCGTTCCGGGTAGGCGAGAGGCTTCTTTTTGATTCAGCTAAATACAAACTTGGGGTTTCTCTATCCAATTTATTTTCCATCACTCCTTCACTCCTTCCCTCCATCACTCCTTCCCTCCATCACTCCTTCCCTCTACATCTCCCGTACCACAGGCTTACCATCCTTCACTTCGCCAATTAGTACCACATCGGCACAATTGACAAAGATGCCATTTTCCAGCACACCGGGAAGATTATTCAGTACTTTTTCTAAATTCACAGGGTCAGGGATATCATCAAATCTTACATCCACCACTAAGTTACCCTGGTCTGTAACCACAGGGCCAGCTTTTTTCACACCCATACGTAATTCTGGTTTACCACCCAGTTCTTTGAGGGCATTCATCACTGGGGTAACAGCCATAGGAATCACTTCTACTGGTACTGCAAATACAGAACCTAGTTTATTAACTACCTTACCAGCATCTACAACCACCACAAACTGATTGGCGAGGTAATCCACTACCTTCTCGCGGGTGTGGGCAGCACCACCACCTTTAACCAAATTCTTCTGGGGATCAACCTCATCTGCCCCATCAATGGCAATATCAATATGGTCAATGGCATCTAAGGTAGTTAGAGGAATACCATACTGCTTGGCGAGAACTTCCGCTTGAAAAGAAGTGGGGACACCAACAATATCCTTCAATTCGCCAGATTGCAGGCGCTCACCAATAAACTGAATTGCATAAGCTGTAGTTGACCCCGTACCCAAACCCACAATCGAATTGGATTTTACTAGGGCGGCGGCGGCTTTGCCGACTTCTTGCTTCATCAACTTGACGGGATCTGCTGCGCTCATTCCCAAAAACTCCAGAAAAACTGACTATTCCATCTTACGCGGGAAGGTGGGGAGGAGGGAAGGAGTGAGGGAGTGAAGGAGTGAGGGAGTGAAGGAGGGAAGGAGTGAAAGAGGGAAGGAGTAGGGGCGGGGTTTCCCCGCCCGGAGGGAAGGAGTGATGAGTAGGGGTGCTGCGGCTTGCGCCCTGGAGTGATGGAGGATAAGAGAAAACAATTCAGTATTATTACTAACAAAGGCGTTAATTATTCATATTAAACTACTGGTTTTTACTGGTTTTTGTTCGTAATCAAAATTTACAGACGAGAGTTGATATTCCTGGGTTCTGGGTGGGCATCATGACTTTTAATAAGTTCTATTGTGGGTTTGAAAAAGATTCAGCAATGCCAGTATTAATTTCCCAAGAAAAGACTCAGCAATCTGCTCATTTTCCCAAACTAGAGAAAACTCCTCACCGCAGTCATGCAGCAAAAATGCTGCGATTAAGCTCTGTGAGTAAAACCTATGGAAATGGTTGTCATGCACTTTTGGATGTGAGCTTAGAAGTCAACAAGGGTGATTTTCTATTTATTACGGGAGCCAGTGGTGCTGGTAAATCAACTCTGTTGAAACTCCTATATGGTGAAGAATTACCTTCCCAGGGAGAAGTGATTGTTGATGAATATAATGTGCCTAAATTGCGCGGCGATCGCTTATCATTATTTCGTAGGCGCATTGGTGTTGTCTTTCAAGACTATAGGCTAATTCCCCAACGAACAGTGGCAGAGAATGTGGCATTGGTACTACTGGCTCAGGGCTATACCCGCAAAGAAATTCAACGCCGCCTAGAGCCAACTTTAAAATTGGTCGGTTTGCATAACAAAGCTCACTGTTTTCCCGAACAACTTTCTGGAGGAGAACAACAAAGAGCCAGTATTGCCAGGGCAATAGTAGCTACACCACCCCTAATATTAGCCGATGAACCCACAGGAAACCTCGATCCTGATAATTCCTGGCAAATTTTACAAATTTTTAACAAGTTAAATTCTTTTGGAGCTACAGTAATTGTCACTACCCATGATGAACAATTAGTGAGGCGCTGCAATCATCCATTGGTACAGGTACGTAACGGTAGATTATACAGAAAATGATGTTGGGTTGGTTCCAGACGTAAAATTTACGTCTGGCTATAAGCTGCTACGCAGCTAAATTGTATAAAACGAAAATCTTAAATGATTGTAGTGCGGGCCGGGAAGCCCGCGTCCAATATACAAATTAAATACGCCACAGCTTAGTCTTCACGCCTATGTCTAATAGATACCTTGCGTGAAGTACCCCTAGTTTCGCTTCGCTACACTAGAGGCTTCGCGTCTCACTCGCCGTTGCCACGTTGGGGATACCACAAAGGTATTCGGGACTAAACCCGATGATGGTCTTACACAACGTCTCTGGCATTTCTGCCTTTATCCCCTCAAGGAGGAACCCGCGCGGCCGCCCGCCTCCCGCAGGCAGTTTGATTTTTGTTTTGACACGTTCACCTTGGATTTACAGCAATGGCTAACCAGCTAAGTTTACGTCTTCCCCGTTCGCGCAGCGTGCCCGAAGGGCATACTCTGCCGAGTACATACTTTATACCCAAAGGGTGGCCTCTTAGTCAGTACCCCCCTTCAACGACCATGAATATCCTCCCATATATTCGTTATGAGTTCAAGTCTTTGCCCTTGCTCTCATCCCCCGGTTCCGAAGACTCCACCAGGGGACTTCCCGCAAGGAGTGTTAACCTTAGTTCTAACTTTGATAGTTTTTACCTTAGTAGCAGGTAAAACATGACTATGTTCTAAAGTTTGCAATGCTTCTAAAGCTGCTTGATGAACTACAGTTTCTTTCTCTTGACTCAGAAGCAAACGTAAACAATCAGTAATATCTTGTTGTATTTCTGATCCCGGGTGCTTGCGGAAAGAGAATTTAGTCAGTTGGCGTATTGCCAGCAAACGTTTGAGAGGATCTGTCGCTGTCAAATTACACAGTAATTTATCTACGTAATTTTCTTCACGAGTACCATAAAAATTAATCAGTTGCCATGCCAATAAAATTAAAGTTATTAGGGTGCCCATAGCCTGTAGAATTGCCCCAGCAGCAATCCAGTGGCTACTACTATCAACCCAGATGGCTGCTGCCATATAAGTAATTACGCAAGCAATACCACCACTGGTAACTGCAATAGTCAATCGACTATGGGGACTGCGGAGAAATTGGCGGAGCTCACACCAGTTTTTTTGCCAATTCCACCGATACATTGAGTAGACTAATACCATCATCCCAATACCAACAGCACTTGCCATCAGTAGCTTCCAGTTCCACAGCAGCATGGCGATAATGATAGTTAGAAATCCCAATAGACCACCCGGTCCCTGAAATCTGTGTAAATTTAGCCGCTTTATGGCTCCAATCTTGAAATCTGGAAGCACCCAATTAGGTACTCGATTGATTAATTGCTGCCAAGAAGATGAAGCCTGTGCCACGGTGCTTTTCCTACTTGATTCACTAAGTAAAGTATAAGTATCAGTTTTACCAGGTATTGGTAAAAATTTCCCATTTGCCATTATCCAACAGACAAGCTCGCGATCGCTTATTATTAAATAAAGGCAGTGCTTGAAATTTTATCACCGTGCTTTACAATTTTGCAGCTACACACAAAAACTAAATTCCTCTACAGTAAATTGACCGTCAAATGCACAGAGGGTAATACTGTGAATATTATCGGCTTGGACAGATAATAAGGCATTGGGAGGGACTGGAGAATCGGAATTGGCAAGATTAGCTGCCGGCAAAATGTTTTTAGTCAGCAATTGGCGATCGCTGTTGTATGCTGATAGTACCAATCGCTGGGAACTAGTAATCAGAACTTTCACTCCTCGAACTGGACGGACAAAGGTTGCTTCTAATAGTCCACTGTTTGGTGAACCCATAAGCACCAACGTTCCAGACTTAATCGGAAAAGCTGGGTTAGAAGGTTGTATGGCAATACAGTTACTAAAAATTACCCCTTGATTTTCATATTGACGCTCCACAGTTTCAAAACATTTTAAATTGGCGAATTGTAAACATATATGGTTAGACCCAATCTCAGTACTACAGTCAATTGGATTGCGAGCAGTTGAGATGTGGAATTGATGCTCCCGTTCAAAGTTGTCAAGTGCATAGGCAGGTTTAACAATCTTTGACAAAGAATTTGATTGAGTGTAAGTCTGACTTGTCATGACACTCCATTTGGCGATTCCCGAGAAAAAATCAGATGATTAATTACATCGAAAGCTAATATACGTATTTAGACTTTCTAGCAACCCCTGATTTAATTTTTGACCATTTTTGACACTCGAAACTGTCAGTGATATTTCTGACAGAGTACCACAAAAAACTGGTATATTAGCAATTCCGTGTTAATACTAGTAACTAATAAAAATCTATACTTACCATAGTTTTCAGACCTGTGTACGTAATCCCCTATCTAAAAAAAATTACCAAATCTTTACAAGTAAGATGGTGATTTTACATCCACTTAATCTATTCAAGATAGTCCCCCACGGTCAAATCCCACAACCAAGCCATGAAAATATTTCGAGTGCGGCTACCACACCTAAGCTGTCAACCATCAACTAACAACTAACAACCATTTTCAAGTTAGACAATCAGTGGATTCATAATCCAATTTGCAATCAGCTTATTGGCAGTTTTTATCAGTAGGCAGATGTAAAAATTATCTATGGATAACCCAAAATCCTGGTATAGGCAGAAAATTTTTCACCTCTACACAATCTGGTTACAAGTTTCTAGGACTTACGCAACTGGCATATTGTTTCTGTAGGGTGCGTGAGGTGTGGGAAAATATTTAAACGTAGCAATAAGACTTATAATGTCACGCACCAACCACCGATTGTGACAATTACGTAAGTCCTGGTTTCCTAAACTAAATATCAAGAATTCATGACTTAGTTAAAATTTCAAATACTTAATCATAATTATAAAAAAATAACAAAATTTCATGACAATATATATAGTATAGGAATGATATTTGATTTTTGAAAAAAACTTAGTAAATTTTCTGTTCCCTGTTAAGAGTTCCCTAACATGGAGACGGCGACTAAAGTCGTCCGCGCCTTGCTCCATAAATAGAATTCAGGGGCTACCTAGGCACGGAGGATTCGGTGTGACCATTGGATAAATATTGTACGCAATATTGAATCAGGCAGCGAGAGCTGCCTGATTCAAAAGTCCAGATTGCTTATTTTCACCTACGCACTAAAACCGTTGTTCCATGAGTGGTCCATCGGAATAGTTTACGGGCATGATGAACGCGCAAATTCACACAACCATGACTGACTGGAGTTCCAAAGCGGTTATGCCAAAAAGCGCCGTGAATAGCATAGCCTCTATAAAAATACATAGCATATGGAACATTAGGAATATCATAACCCCTACCCCGCATCCGGTTGTAGCGATGCTTGGAACGAATCCGAAATCTGCCTCTGGGTGTAGGAGTGGATCTTTTACCAGTTGAAATCCGAAATGAATAAATTAGTCTTCTCCCTTGCCATGCATACAATCTTTGTTGGGATAAATCAATGACTATTCGGCGATTGTAGTATCTTCTCCGTCGATTTCGTCGCCAATATCTCCGTCGCCAATATCTCCGTCGCCCATATCTCCGTCGCCAACGATATCTGCGGACATGGTTAGTATGAGGAGATTTATCATCTAGCTCGGATCCATTAGGTATTTGTACAGGAAAAGAGCCTAAAGTCATTAATACTAGTGCCACACTCGCACATAAAAACCCTGTGCGACCTATTATGCTATTCCAAATGAATTTTGGCATCAGACACCACCTTCGATTTATATGAAGATGGTATGAAGTCTATAAAAAGTTAACTTCACATTTCAGCTACAGACTTATCTTTAATAAATATCCCTGACATAGTTGTAGAAATTTGACTTTTTAAAAACATTTCAATAAATGTTTTTAAGTATGGGCTTCCTTACACCCTACATCCTATCCCCTACACCCTGTTCATTAGATGTAACTCTAAATTCACCGGCGCGCCAACTATCAGCCATATCCTTAATAAAACTAGCTATTGGTATAGCCAATAACAGACCCAATACTCCTGCTAACTTGATTCCTAATAACAAAGAAATCACAACCCAAACAGGATTTAAACCAGTTAAACTCCCCAATAAACGAGGAGCAATAAAATTTGCATTTACTTGATCCACTGCTACAGCAACTGTTAGTACTTCCACACCCAACCAAAAGTTTTTTAATCCAATTAATAAACTCACAATCGTAATACCAATTCCCGTCCCAAATGGGAATAAAGAGCAAAAACCGATCGCCAACCCAAAAAGTAGAGCCAGTGGGACTTTCAATGCCACAAAAATTAAGATTAACACCACTGATAATACTGCGCCCACCGTTGCCTGACCAATGAAATAATTATGAAAATCTTCCTTTAAGGATTGTCTAATTTTCATACCAATATGTTGCGGTAACCACTGAAATAATCCATCCCATAAACTTTGTCCATTTAACACCATATATATGGTCAAAACTACGGTTAATAAAACATTGACAAATTTACCGATGGTATCTACTGCCAAACTTACAATCTTACCTGTAAAATTTTGTAGTTGATTGGATAATTTATCTAAAATCTGGGTGGGTAAACTACTTAAGTTAGCAGGAAGTGATTGGGTAGTTACCCAGTTTTGTAATGCTTGTAATTGTTGAGTTCCAGATTCAATCCAAGCTGGAAGAATACGAGCTAGTTCGTCAATTTGTTCTAAAATTAAAGGAACTAAAGTAAAAGCTAAAGCAACCACCAGTATCACTGTTAAAAGTAATACTCCCCCAATGGCTAAGTAGCGATTTACTCCCTGTTTCTGAAAAAATTTGATGGGATAATCTAAGACAAAAGCTAGAAGAATTGCAGATACAACAATGTTTACCAAGGGTTGAAAGTAATGCACAACTTGAAGTAATACCCAACCATTGAGAATTGTTAGAGGAAAGGCTAAAGCTATAGTTAACCATTGGGGTAGTTTGTTGGTTGATGGCATGGTTTGGCAAGTCTACTGTGGTTGGCGGTAATTGGACTTTGGCAACAGCATATCGTTATCTGGGAAGAATTGATGAGGAAAAATTAGATTTTGCTGGCGAAATTTCTGGTATATTTACCAAGAATCACATGATTATTGCGAAAATCATCGCCTATAACCCTTATTATTTCGTAGGGTGGGCAATGCCCACCTTACCCTTATTGAGAAGGTGCAAGATATGTGACAAGCCCCCCGCAGTTGCTTTAAGTGGAGAATCCCCCTAATCTAATGCTCTGTTAGATTTATCCGTGAATAAATCTAAAATCCAAAATCTAAAATCCAAAATCCAAAATTGAATGACCGATTGGTTTTATCCTTACCCCACCCTGTATCCTGGTATTCTGCTCAAACGCTACAAGCGTTTTCTCGCAGATGTAGAACTGGCTTCTGGAGAAATAGTTACAGCACATTGCCCCAACACAGGACCAATGACGGGAGTTTGCACCCCTGGTAGTGCGGTACAGGTTTCTCACAGTAATAATCCTAAACGCAAATTGCCCTACACTTTAGAACTAATTCAAGTTAATGATAATCACGAGCCGACTTGGGTAGGAGTCAATACAGCTTTACCTAATAAGGTGGTAAAGTCGGCATTAGAACAACATTTATTCCCAGAGTTGGGCAACTACAGCCAAGTTAAAGGTGAGGTGGTGTATGGGCAAGATAGAAAAAGTCGAGTGGATTTTTGCTTATATTCACCTGAAACTGAAACCCATAGTTCTGGATTAGAAAATCGAAAAATTTATTTGGAAGTAAAAAATACAACTTGGTGTAATGGTAAACTAGCTCTATTCCCTGATACGGAAACTACAAGGGGTCAAAAACATTTGCGGGAATTGATGGCACTGTTACCCACAAGTCGAGCGGTAATGTTTTACTTTATTAATCGTGGTGATTGTACGGAATTTGCCCCCGGCGATACCACAGATCCATTGTATGGAAAGTTACTCAGGGAAGCGATCGCTCTTGGTTTAGAGGTATTGCCTTGTCGGTTTAAAATCTCTCCTAGGGAGATTCGTTATTTAGGATTAGCACAGATCAGAATTTAGAATGAGCGAATTTAGAATTTAGAAGAAAATAATAGATTAATGCCATAAGTAGGGTCACGGCACCATAATGATAACTTTATATCCCAAAATCTTGTGTATGCCGCGCCCTTACGAATCATGCATGTGTTGCAAACATTATTTGCATTGATATTATAGCGATTTTCGCTTACCGAAATATTGGGGTCTGGTGCCCTGTCTTTTGAGGCAGAATGTTTTTGGGACGGGGTTGGAATCCCGGTCACAAAAACAAACTTATTACTTATTACTTATTACTTAATTCAACTCACCCCTTTCCCCTCTCCTTATTGAGGAGAGGGGTGTTCAGAGGACGGGGTGAGGTCAAGCAAGAATTATAAGTAATTAGGGTCTGCTGAATAACTATAAAACATTGATTTATCAATGCATAAGGGCTATTTTTTTGGGAATTAAACCCCATCCATCTTGAAATCTGGAGTTTTCATGTAGGTTGGGTTGTTCGCGTTAGCGTTGCGTAGCAATAGAATGAAACCCAACGATAGCAATGGTTCCGTTGGGTTACGCTATCGCTAACGCCACTTGCTTTATGCCGGGGAACCCCTTCGGGTTGCGCCACTTGCTTTATGCCGGGGAACCCGTCCACCGCAGTGGCTTACCGTCCACCGCAGTGGCTCCCCAACCTACAACAATTACGAATCTCAAGGTGGTTTTGGTTTAAATATCGATCCAGAGGAAATTTGATCAGCTGGGTAACTTTTTACTCACATAATATACCAAGCTAAACCCGAAAACTCTTCCCGGTACAAAATATAAACTACTTCATCACTCCCAGATTTATCATAGCTCCCTCACTCTTTTGTTCCAAAACACTCGAAAGAAAAAATAAAGCCTTCCAAATTCCAACGAAATTACATTTATGATTGAGTTATGTAAACAAAACTGAGAAACAGCAACTTGCCAATCATGACAATATAGTCCTCTCTATAATGACCATAATCCCTTCTATATGAGGAAAATTATCAAAAATCTACCTTTAGATTAATAGCCAGGCAAAAATCATAAATGTTACAATTTTTAAAAAAATACATCGGAAATTTGAATATAATCTTTTGATATCTAACTCAGGATACTTGTAAAACTAGTTAAATAACTATAAATTCTATCTTCTATCGATTAAAAATCTAATTTGATTATCATTTACTGGCAAACTGGATATCCATAAGGATGACTCAATTACAAACAGGATTGCTCCCTAGATTGGTGATTAACCAATAGCAGCCTCCTTAGATGAAATACCCGATCGCTAAACTTATCATTATTCAAAGAGTCGCACTATGAAGACCGTGAATACACCTACAGACCTCGTGCGGACTTATCTGCGTGAGATAGGTCGAGTACCACTTTTAACCCATGAGGAAGAAATTCAATATGGTAAGCAGGTGCAAAAGGCAACTGCATTGTACGAAACCAAGGAATCTCTTGCCAATGAGTTGGGACATGAACCAAGTTGGGAAGAATGGTCACAAGCGGCTAAATTAGAAATAACGGAATTAAAACGAGCGATCGCTGATGGTGAGATAGCCAAGCGTAAAATGGTAGAAGCCAATTTGCGGCTAGTGGTATCAGTGGCGAAAAAATACATCAAGCGTAACGTCGATTTGCTGGATTTAATTCAGGAAGGTAGTATTGGTATGCAGCGGGGCGTGGAAAAATTTGACCCCAGCAAAGGCTATCGATTTTCTACCTACGCTTACTGGTGGATACGTCAAGCTATTACCAGAGCGATCGCAGAAAAAGGTAGAACCATTCGCTTACCAATTCATATTACCGAGAAATTAAACAAAATCAAAAAAGCCCAACGTCAAATGTCCCAAAATTTGGGGCGCGCTCCCAGTATGGCTGAGTTGGCAACAGAATTATCATTGACTCCCCAGCAAGTGAGAGAGTATTTGGAGAAGTCCAGGGTTCCGTTATCCTTAGATTTAAGGCTGGGAGATAATTATGACACTGAGTTAGGGGAAATGTTAGAAGATCCCAACTCTTCCCCTGAAGACTTCGCCATCCAGTCATCCTTATCTAATGAAGTGGAACGCTTAATGGATAAGCTGACACCTCAACAGAAGGAAGTTTTGTCTCTGCGTTATGGTTTGATTGATGGACAGCCTCTAACCCTAGCAAAAATAGGTGAAATTCTCAATATTAGCCGCGAGCGTGTGCGACAAATCGAGCGAGAAGCCTTGAAAAAGCTGCGGAGAACCCAGTCTAGTATGAATGAATATTTGGCTAGTTAGTAACGAGCGATCGCTTCCTGTAGCAATTCTATATCATTTGTGATCAACAATATCCCCGACTTTTCCAAAAAGTCGGGGATCTGCGTATTTATAAATACAACGCAAAATATAGCACTACGCATATACGTTAGGATATTTCTAAATCCGGAAACCCTTTGATAGCTTAACTGACTACAACGGAGGTAACCTCCCTCCGGGTATCTCCTCCGGAGAGGCTACGCCTTTCTTGAATGCCCGAAGGGCTATACAACACTTTGCTTATGCCGGGTAACCCTTTCTTACTCCACTTGGGGAGACCCCAAGTGGAGTAACTGCCTCACCACCGCAAGTGTTTCACCGCAACGGAGTGGCTCCCCAGCCTAGAATTTTTCGGTAATTTTATAGCACCGAAGGGAGTAGCCAAGTTTAAGTTTAGTTTCGTAAAAACTGTGGAATAACCTATTTTTAAGCTGTTCGCTGATTTTATATTTTGTTGCATAGGTTGATTTTTTTACGCCCACCTACTTATCTTTAAGGAATATCACTGATGGTAGATGTATATAGTAGATATATATAAAAGTAGCCATCATAATGTTTATTGACTTGAAGATGTGATTTTTCCTTCTGCCCTCTCCAAATACCTTCCAGGTACATAAATTAACTGAATAGTAACATATTTAATAAATGGAAAAACCCTTTAAAATTGCCACTTCAAACGGACTAACGGCATCTGCTATTCGAGTTAAGTCCCCAAAGGAGTTGTCCACTGCTATGGGCAAACTAGAACTTCACAATCCGCGTCCCGTCCTAGTAGTTGTAGGTGGTGCAGGTAAGATGAGCGAGGCTGATTTAAGCCGTCTGCGCTCGTTATTTGTAAAAGTGCTGGCTCCGGTGGCTGAAGAACTAGGTGCATTTGTTGTGGATGGCGGAACCGATTTTGGTGTGATGCAGATGATGGGTCAAGCTCGTGCCGAGATATCAGCCACATTTCCCTTGATTGGTGTAACTCCAGTTGGAAAGGTCGCTATTCACAATCAAATCCCCCCTGAAGAAGTTGCAGCATTGGAGCCGCATCACAGTCATTTTGTGCTAATTCCTGGCTCTAACTGGGGTGATGAATCGCCTTGGTTGGCTGATGTCACAACTGTACTGGCAAACGGTGCGCCATCGGTCGCAGTGCTAG
The DNA here is from genome assembly GCA_030066045.1 of Calothrix sp. MO_167.B12. Classification (GTDB taxonomy): domain Bacteria; phylum Cyanobacteriota; class Cyanobacteriia; order Cyanobacteriales; family Nostocaceae; genus Calothrix_A. The sequence continues at coordinate 2,213 of JASJCJ010000194.1, read as the reverse complement.
TTAACGGTGGGGAGATTTCCAAGAAGGATGTGTCAGAGAATCTAAAAGCGAATCGACCAGTACTTGCTGTTGCTGGGACTGGACGGTTCGCTGATACACTGACAGCAGCACTGCGTGGGGAAGCTAGCGATCACCAAGCAAAAGAGTTAGTTGCTTCTGGGCTGGTGCAAGCAATTGACCTCAAGGAGAATTTTGATATCCTAACTCAATTGATTAAAGAGATGCTTTCTGCTCAAAAGTTAACGCTCTTGGAACTTATCTAGGAAGTAAAGCGATTGTAGTGGGAGCGTCTCGCTCCCTGTTTTCACAAAGCAGGCAAGACTTCGGCGTGAGCTCAGTCGAACGCTGCTCCCACTACAATAAACTATCAAAATTAATGGGACAGACTACTAGTAGTTCATTACTGACAATGATTTCTTGACCAAAAAATAGACTCTCATCAAGCCCCCGGATTTATCCGTGGAGAGGAAAAATGTTTTCTGAGTTTCATTAGCCCTTCGATACCCTACACCGAAGGCTACGCCTACATCGATGGGGTAGTACTTTTGACTCCTTCGGAGTGAATCCTAAGCCCTTCGGGCACGGCAAAGCCGAACGGATACGCTTCGCGTTAGCAAAGCTCCTCTGAAAGAGGCGCGCCAGTCGCTCATGGGGGAAACCCCCAAGACCGCGCTGGCTCACTTTTGAATGCGTGACTTTTGACGCTCCGCTCAGCGGTTGACAGTTTCACCTGCACATCGCGTAACTATTAGTGACATACTCCACACACTCCCCTTTGGGTGAGTGTGGGCTTCTCAGCGACTCTAGGCAACCCCAGACATTGGCTGAGCTTTTTTAGACAGGGCGTGTGCCCCACGCTTCCTGATGTTGATTGCTGCGTTGAGGTCACGACATATTGATGTGTGGCAGACTGGGCAATTATGTACCCGTTGCGATAAACTTTTCTTTACTTTGTGACCACAATTTGAGCACTCTTGAGAAGTTCCATGAGGCTTTACTGGGATTACCAACAAACCAGCATTTTCGGCTTTGTTTGAAAGTATTGAAAGGAATTGCCCCCAACCAGCATCATGGATACTTTTAGCAAGTCTAGTCCTAGCTAGACCTTTTATATTTAGCTTTTCAACAGCTATTACATCATATTTTTTGAGCAGTTGATTAGCTGTTTTGAAATGGAAATCGTTACGGGTATCTGCAACTTTTTTATGCTTGATACCTAATTTTTTAATAGCTTTTTGACGACGGTTAGAACCCTTTTTACGTCTTGAAACTCGTTTCTGAGCTTTACGTAATTGACGTTCAGATTTACGTAAATATTTCGGTGCAGTAATTCTGGTGTTGTCAGATGCAACATAAAAATCCATTAACCCTACGTCAATGCCTACGATGTTATTAGAATCAAAATCAGGCTTAACCATAGGTACGGACTTATCATCAAGACTTAGAGTTACATAGTAGCCGTCAGCTTTTTTAGTAACAGATACAGTTTTGATGGTAAAACCAACAGGAATAGGTCTGTGAACAATTACTTTAACATCTCCAATCTTTGAAAGAGTGATTTTACCCCCTGCAAATTGATATTGTTTGAATTGGGGATAAGTAAAAGTTCTGTAACGACCTTTAGCCTTAAACCTAGGTCTACCGGACTTCTTTCCACTACAATCACCTTTTAACCATCTATCAAATGTAATTTCAACCTTTTTCGGGACTTCTTGTAATACTTGACTGTGAATGTCTTTATACCAAGGTCTATCCTTTTTTAGCTGTGTTAAAGATGCTTTTTGATTGTAATAATTGGGTTTTTCTTTTAATTCAGGAAGATGACAAACAAGAGGGCATCTATCAATAGAACATCGATTTTGCTCATACCAATCAAATCTTTGAGCCAACAGATAGTTATATTGATGACGTAACATTTCCAAAGTATTGTCTATGGTTTCGCGTTGTAACTTTGTTGGTTTGATTTTATATTGGTACGAAGTTCTCATGTTTTCACTTTATTTTTCGACCTATGTAATATATTATCATAAATGTACAGACGTATTCCAGACAATATGAAGAAGAACAGATTAGATATAAGGCTAAGTGATAGAAGATTAAATAAGCTGCGTTTATATTGCGCTCATCAGGATAAATCAATGACTCGTGTTATTGAAGATTTTATAGATACGCTTCCAGAACAAAATATTGGTAAAAACTCAACTACCCCACTC
>JASJCJ010000193.1 GCA_030066045.1 Calothrix sp. MO_167.B12 | reverse complement strand
TTGCCCCCGCCAGACCGCCTCCACAGGCATTTTGTTTAGCGTTTAGGAAGTGCCCCTCCCCAAACGGGTCTAAATTCTTGTATGAACAGTTTCTCTACCTTTTTTTAGGCTCCCAGAGTGCAGGTCGCGTCACCCTTCGAGTATCTCCTAAGCCCTTCGGGCACGGCAAAGCCGAAGGTCAACGCTCCGCGTTAGCGTTAGTTCCCCTGAAAGGGGCACGTCAGTCGCATGCGAGCACCAGTTGCCTGGGTTGGGAAACCCTCCCGCAGCATTGGACTCATCGTCCACCGCTCTGACTCACCGTTACTGATTTTAGTGGTGATATTTGTCTCGACGATCCATGATGGAGCCCAGTTGCCCGGTAATAGGATTGCGCTTTAGCACTAGTATCATTATATCAGAAAACTTGGGGATCAATCCCCTTGAGTCGCGTTTCATCCCCTCGCGTGCATCGTAGGGGTTCTCACGCCCCCACCATGCCTTGATAGTTCTGAGATTTAGGTTTTGCAGAAAATAAATATTATGTGCGGATGAATACTTCTAAAACCTCACACGCCTGAGTTACCCTCTCCTTCACATAGAATGTAGTACTAGATGTAAGATTATGTATCTAGAAACACATTATTATCTGATTTTCATACTTAAAAGTAGGGGCTTGTACCCAGATTTCAACCGTTAATTCTTCCCCTACAGCCTAGCTGCCCGTTCAAGGGTTAGGGTCTGTTTTCAAACCCAAAATTAGCATCAATTGTAGGTTGGGGAGCCACTCCGTTGCAGTGAAACACTTGCGGTGGACGATAAGCCACTTTGCAGGAGAAACATCGCCACGTGGCTTAAGTCCGGGAGGATGTCAAGAAGCTAAAGCTAATTCTAGCATTTGTTGTAATTCGTCTTTGTCTTTTTGGTAGAGTTCAATCATAATATCTGAACCCCCTATAAACTCTCCATTGATATAAATTTGGGGAATGGTAGGCCAATTTGAGTATTCTTTAATGCCTTGACGAATTTCATAATCCTCTAGGACATCAACTGCCTCAAAGGGGACTCCAAAAGAATTGAGAATTTGTACAACATTATTGGAAAAGCCGCACTGGGGCATTAATTTGGTTCCCTTCATAAAAACCAAAATTTTGTTTTGTGCGACTAAAGTATCAATTTTATCTTTGAGCTCTGGTGTCATAGTGCTGGTTGTTGCTAATAATTTACTGATTTTCAGTGGGGAGTGAGTGGCAAATTAACTGTGAAATATTTTCTTTGAGCTTATGAAGTTGTTGTAGCCTGCCAACTTTCAGGAGTATATGTTTTAATTGCTAAGGCATGGATAGCTTCACTAGACATAGCTTGCTGTAAAGCACCATAAACTAGTTGATGCTGTTGTACTAGTCCTTTGTTGGCAAACTGCGATGAAACAACAGTTACCTGATAGTGATCTCCACCACCAGTCAAGTCTTGTACTTGAACTTGAGCGTCTGGCATTTGAGCCTTAATCATTGCTTCAACTTGTTGCGTACTAACCATCGCAATTCCTAAAAACTACCTTGACTTTAGTAATATTAAGCTTAACTTTCAGTTATGGCTTGGGAGTGAATTTGTAGATAATCCCATCCTACCATTGCCAAGAGTCTAAGCTACTATTGACTGACTGAGGATTCTATATTAAGAAAATTGATTTTAGTTTATGGATGATTAGATAGAAGAAGCGTCAAAAATCCAACCTCAAATCCGATGGGGAATTAGAAACCCCGTCTTCCTTTGAGGCGGGGTAGTTCATGAATTATTTTGTAGAAGAAGAGCTATTGCGTTGTTCTCTGGGAAAAGGAGAATCGACAAAACCTAATTCAAACAGTTGCTGATAAGCCTTTTTACCCAAAGGACGGGTTGGGTTTTGACTTTTAATAATTTGTACTAGCAAAGGTAGGGCTAGTTCTGGCTTATTTTGGGCGCGATGTACTAAGGCTAACTGATAGGTGGCTTCATCGCGCATTTGAGCAGTTTCTAATGCCCTTTTCCGTAAAGTATCGGCAACTCTGTTATCAATTCCCGAAAAGCTAGAGAAAAGCTGTTGATAGGAATTGGATAATTGATTAAACACTATGCGTGCTTCTTTGAGTTTACTAGAAGCGACAGGATAATTTTGGGAAGAAACCGCACTGCTAGCCTCACTCATCAAACGTTGTCCCCCCTTAATACTTAACAAGTTGCTAGTTTCAGTGGCTGGGCGCAGGCTATTGGGATCTTCGGGATTGATTGGGCTGGGGGAAGAGGGAGGTAGGGGTTGTACTTGGGCATTAACTGGGGATAACCAGTGTACACTGGCGATCGCTGATAGTAAAGTCGAACAAATTAAAGGAACAGTTGCAGCAAATTTCATGGGTTTAAGGGGAGCAACAACTCAACAAAATAGGGGATATAAACTTTGGGTATCTTAACTCTGTTTTGGTCTTTGACAATGCAAAGCCCATTTATTTGAGTTTATGTGATTTAGACTTACACTCAGTTGTATCTGGTTCCCATTGTCTTTATACAGTAGTTCAAATCATCGCTTATGAACGATCGCATAAATTCTGCTGATGCTGCCACTACAGGTATGCCAGAAAGTAGTCTAGGGATGATTTTACAACGTGGTGGGGAAGAATTGTGCTTGCAAAAGGTGAGCGATCGCTTTACCCTTCGTTTTAATGCCCAACTCTCTCCATCACAATTATCTCAGTTAGGTTGGGGCATATGGCAGCGCAGTATTCCCCAGGCAAGGTTGGAATTATTTCGAGTTAGCCCCCAGCACTTAGGGAGGGCTATGTCCCTGGGGAGGGCTGGGGAGAATGTTGCTTTTGCCAGTCATGTTTACCAACTCAAAGATCATCCAGGAACCTTTGTTTATCTTACCGATGAAGTTACGATTCAATTTGCTGCTGGGGTGAGTTCTGCGAAAATTCACTCCCTGACAACCCAATTTCATCTGATTGAGCATCAAGCAGTTACCGCACTCCCCAATACTTTTGTTTTCTTAGTCAGCAAACAAGCTACTATTAACCCGATCAAAATTGCTAACCAGTTAATTGCTTTACCGGATGTCGTTGCGGCGGAGCCAAATATTCTCATTCACCAAGAAACCTATTACCAACCCCGGGATTCTCTCTATAACCAGCAATGGTATCTCAACCACAATGGAGGTTATCAATTAAGCTCCTTGTCGCATATTTCTGTGGAAAAAGCTTGGGATATCACCAGAGGTAATCGTTCTGTGGTGGTGGCTGTGGTGGATGACTCTTTTGACTTAAACCACCCAGATTTTCAAGGCACTGGTAAAGTGATTGCCTCTAGAGATTTAAAGGAAAATGATTTTTTACCATTACCAGGGGAGACAGAAACCAGCCATGGAACTGCTTGTGCGGGTATAGCGGTAGCAGAAGAAAATGGTAAGGGAGTAGTAGGGGTAGCTCCTGGTTGTGCCTTAATGCCCATTCGCACCACTGGCTTTTTAGATGATAGCTCCATTGAAAAAATCTTTTACTGGGCTGTGGAAAAAGGAGCCAGCGTTATTTCCTGTAGTTGGGGAGCTTCAGCGGTTTACTTTCCCCTGTCCCTGCGCCAAAGGGCTGCCATTGCTTATGCTGCTAGGAAAGGACGTAATGGTAAAGGGTGTGTCATTTTATTTGCTGCGGGTAATGCCAACCGTCCGGTGAATGGAAAAGTATACGAACGCAATTGGCCGAAAAAGATATTACAGGGTAATACCCATTGGCTAGGTGGTTTTGCGGTACACCCTGATGTAATAGCCGTTTCTGCTTCCACTAGTTTGAGCCAAAAAGCTGCCTATAGTAATTGGGGGGAAAACATTTCTGTATGTGCCCCTAGTAACAATGCTCCCCCAGGAATGTGGTTCCAAGAAACTGGGTTTGTGTTTACCCAACCAGCCATTTCCAGTTACCTCCCAGGCAGGGGAATGTTTACCACTGATCAATTGGGGGCAGCAGGGTATAATCCTGGGGACTTTACTAGCAACTTTGGTGGTACTTCCAGTGCTACCCCCGTAGTTGCTGGAGTCGCAGCCCTGATTTTATCAGCCAATCCAGATTTAACGGCTCAACAGGTCAGGGGTATTTTAGAAGAAACTGCGGATAAAATTATCGATCCTAATGCCGATCCTCAATTGGGAATCCGTGGGGGTACTTATGATGAGAATGGTCATTCCCTGTGGTTTGGTTATGGTAAAGTTAATGCCGCTCGAGCAGTGCAAGCAGCTTACCAGATGGGTGTGGCCGCTGGGGTAGTTACCAGATACATAGGAAAAAAAAGCGATCGCCCCATGAAAATTCCCGACAACTATTCCCAAGGAATCAATAGTATAATTGCCATTTCTGAATCTAGCTCAGTCAAAGATATCCAAATCAAAGTTAATATTAGCCACGAATTTCTGGGGGATTTAGAAATTTACTTAATTGCTCCCAATAATCAGCGAGTATTATTACAAAGTCGCACATTGGGTTGTCGCACAGACTTACAAGCTACCTACTCCGTGGGTTCCCATCCAGCACTCAAACAATTATTATCTTTATCTACTAAAGGATATTGGCAATTATGGGTGATAGATATGGCATCACAGGATGTGGGCACAATCAATCATTGGGAATTATCTTTAGGTATTTAGATATCTGAGCCACTCCATTTCTTGACATAGTGGTTTCGGGGCTACCATGCTCCCAAGTATTTTTAGCTGTAAATATTAGCTATAAATATTGACCAAAAAACAGATTGGATACAATCCCCCGGATTCATCTGTGGAGAGTCAAAAATGTTTTCCGAATTTCATTAGCCCCTCGATACCCTACACCGAAGGCTACACCTACATTGATGGGGTAATATAGCGCTACGCGCAAGTAATAAGTAATAAGTAATAAGTAATAAGTTGACTGTTCATAGGTTTGGTGCACTCAAAAATGTCCGCGCCCTGATTGCGTAGTGCTATAATTCTAAATTCTTCATTCTAAATTCTCCTTAAGAATTAGAAACTTGTGCCAAGGCAGGATGGTTAGTAATTACTAAGCGATCATTATTTAATTTTTGCAAAGCCTTTCCTAAATCTTGAGTCAAGGTTTTAGCATCTTTTTTCACACAACCATTGAGATAATCAGCTACAGAGATTGACGCGCCAATATTAATGCTGACATCTGCACCCCACTGAGGATATGGTTGATTGTAATTGATGCCTATGGGTACGATTTTAGCTCCCAATCCTGGATGGCTGGATTCAGCCGTGAGAGCCAGACGAGCAATTCCAGCTTTGAGGGGATGAACCTTACCATCACGGAAAATACCTCCCTCGGGGAAAATAACTAAAGATTCTCCCTGTTGGAGTAAATCAACTCCATGACGCAGAGTAGTAATGGATGGACGCTGGGGATTCACTGGAAAACCACCCATTCGTCGGACAAACCAACCTTGTATCCCTTGACATTCATTCATTGTCACCATGAATCTCAAATCTCTGCCTGTGGCAAAACGCCCAGCAGCATAGGGTACTAGTAATGCATCCCAACGAGAACGATGGGTAGGAGCAAGGATTATTGGTCCAGTTTCCGGAATATTCTCTTGTCCATTAATTCTAATCTGACGAAAAAAGAAGGGTAAAACTAAGTTATGTCCCAAAAAATAAGCTAGAGGACTAAACCAAGGACAAACATGAGAATTAGTAGCAGTTCTATTGCTTACAGTCGTAATTTTTGTTTCGTATTGAGTATGAGAATAAGAATGGAGTTCCATCATAACGGTGATTGGTAGTTGCTGAATGGAATATCGTCAAAATGTTTAATAGTAACACCGTAGATTTTCTTCCCTGACTTGTGCTATTCCTACTGGACAGTTTCACCTCTGTCCTTTATTTTTCATCTCTGTCGCCGATGAGCAAACCAAGCTTGCAGATGTTGGCGACAAGCAGATTCAAGAACGCCTCCAATGACTCTCAGCCTGTGATTAGATGCTGCACCATCAGGAATGTTCTCAACAGTACGAATTGCGCCAGTTTTAGGATCGTCCACTCCATAAACCAAAAATCCTAAACGAGATTGCACAATTGCACCGGCACACATGGGACAGGGTTCCAGAGTTACATAGAGAGTACATTCATGCAAACGCCAAGTTTGTAACTTGCCAGCTGCTGCTCTTAAAGCAATAATTTCTGCATGAGCTGTGGGATCTTGATCGCGCTCTTTACGGTTTTCTCCCTCCCCTACCACATTGCCGAATGTATCAATAACAACAGCCCCTACCGGAACATCACCAGCATTACCTGCTGCCTTGGCTAAGTCTAGTGCATGACTCATCCATTGCCTATGTTGTAAATACTGAGTCTGTTTAATTAACATTCATTTTTTTAGTCAGCAAAAAGACTTAAAAATTCTATGGGTAACAATACAGAATTAACATATATATTTGATTGGTAGTACTTTACTACACACAATATTTATATTTGCTTACCACTGTCCAATGATCATAAATGCTTTATTATCCTTTCCATATATATATTTGTGACTATATGTTGTTGGACAATTACATATCTTATCATCAAAGTTATCTCGTAAATCATTCGTATCTTTAATGACATATATCAAAATATAATGGGAGGGTGAGAACCCCGCTCTTTTTTAACCAGGGAATGAAAGCCGACTCAAAGGGATTTATCACGAGCGTTTCTCCCGAAGATAGTATGACTACAAAAAAAGACCACGGCGACTAAAGTTGCTTTACGTCAAAATAACCCAGGTTTAAAAACACTGGGTTTGCGTCCTCCTGGAGCTTCTGATCAAGATAATGCAGCGAGGAGGGAATCGAGCTGACCTAGCGAATCTAACTTATACATCTCATCACAACCGCCAATATGCTGGTCATTAATAAAAATTTGTGGGACAGTTCGTATCCCATTGGCTCGTTCTGACATTTTGTTCCTAGCTACTGCATCCCCATCAATCTTATATTCGGTAAATTTTACTCCCTTCCACCACAACAGCATTTTGGCACGGATACAGTAAGGGCAAGTTTGCCATGTATAAATCTCAACATTGGCTTTTGCCTGTTCCGATGGGCGATTAAATAAGGCATTAATAAATTTGAGCATCTTTTAAATACCTAACAATTTGTTTATTGGTAAATGGCACACTAAAGGCAGATTCCTATAGTACCTCGTTTCCAGGCTCAGTTTGGAAAAGTATCCTAGACGGAGCCTCCCTAAAATGCATCTACTTGGTAAAATCTTGTAACGAGGGATCTAGGAATCTAGTAGTTCATTGCATTAGTTTTGAACAGTAAACAATTAGATAAATTTTAGGAATTTTTTTAATTATGTCTACCTTCATCCATCTGATCAAAAAATTACCAATATAGTTTATTTTCTATTTCTTAAATATCCCATAATCACAAATAGAAAATAACATTCCTATTCCTCAAGGATGATTTCCCCAATCCGTTATTGACATTTTGTATTACAAAATGTAGTATAAAATCTGAATCAGAAGGGAAAACTCCTGATAAGAGTGCATCATGGCAACATTTAGAGATATTCTTAATTATTTTCGCCCGTACTGGAAATTGAGTATTTTGAGTATTGGGATCTCCAGTATTTACGAAATATTTGATTTGATTGTACCTTATGGGATTGGGCAGATTTTAAATGTTCTTTCTGGTCAACCAATAGATAAACCAATTCAAGGAGCGATCGCAACTCTAGCAAATTCCCTCAATTACCCGGTGAATCAAGTATTTTCTTTGGGTGTATTGTTGGGTTTAATTTTTGTTGTCACAGTAGTGAGAGCGCCGACACAGCCTTGGTTAACCAGTTGGTTTCACTGGGATATAGCCTTAAGAGCGCGTCGGGATCAAAATCAGAAGGCGATCGAAAAAATTCTCACTCTACCCCTAGAATTTTATGATGAAAACAACCCCGGTAGAATTGCATCAAGGATAGCAAAAGGACTGGATAACTACACTTGGACTTATCCAGAAATTGCCGGACAATTGATTCCGAAGCTATTTAGAGTATTGGGAATTTTTGTATTTATTTTGGTCGTTGAATGGCGAATTGCGGTTTTATTTCTGATTTCCTTTATTGCCATTCTTATCTTCAGTTTGAAACATTTACAACGTTTGATTCGGTACGAAAGTCGTCTAGATCGATATATGGAGGATACGGGAAGTCGCACATCCGAAATTGTCACTAATATCAAAACCGTCAAAGCGTTTGCGACGGAAGCCAAGGAACTAAAACGACAAAAACAAAGATTGTCAAGGGAATTAACTGTTGTTGATTACCGCATTCATAGAGGGTATATCAAACTTGGTACTTGGCAAAGAAGTGTAATTCAATTTTGCGTTTTTTTAGTATTAGGTTTAACCTTAGCAACGACAATTGATGGCAAAATTTCTCTGGGTCATTTTGTGATGACTTTAACTCTTTCTAGCATGGCCTATGCAGAGTTAGAACCAATTAGTGTGTTGGCAGAAATTTTTGCCCGTCGTTATTCTTCCATGCTGCGATTTAACCAATTTCTCCAACAGCCATCAGGAAAAGATACAGTTGGTCTTTTAGCAGAAGCAACAGCAGCAGAACCACCCTACAAATTTACCGGGAAACTAGAGCTTTCCCATGTCAATTTTGGTTACGAAGCTAATCGTCCAGTGTTAAATGATATCAATTTGTTAATTGAACCCTATCAAACAGTGGCATTAGTTGGTCGTTCTGGTTCTGGTAAATCTACCCTAGTAAAACTACTATTGCGGTATTTTGAACCCAATCAGGGTCAAATTCTTATGGATGGAGAAGATATTCGCACCCTAGATGTAGGTAATTATCGTCGTAGACTAGCGATCGTTCACCAGGAGGTAGATGTTTTCAATGGTACTATCTTAGATAATCTCAGGTATGGTAGACCGGATGCAACCTTTGAGCAGGTTGAATCAGCTAGTCGCATGGCTAGATTAGATGAAGTTATCCAGAGCCTACCCCAAGGTTATTACACCGTTGTAGGGGAGCGGGGTGTCAGATTATCTGGTGGACAAAGACAACGTTTGGGAATCGCTAGGGCATTACTAGTAGAGCCAGATGTATTGATATTTGATGAAGCTACCTCTAGCTTGGATTACGAGTCGGAGCGTTCCATTCAACTAGCCATGCAAGAACTCCAGGGCACCCGTACTACCATCGTCATTGCTCACCGTCTGAGTACTGTGAGGGAAGCGGACAAGATAGTTGTATTAGATAGGGGTAAAATTATCGAAGTTGGTAGCCATGAGGAGTTGCTGCTTCATGGGGGAATTTACCACAGGTTACACGCTTTGCAAGAGACTGGAGAGTTGTTGAGTTAGGGAATTTGAATTAAGTAATAAGTAATAAGTAATAAGTAATAAGTTTGTTTTTGTGACCGGGATTCAAACCCCGTCCCAAAAACATTCTGCCTCAAAAGACAGGGCACCAGACCCCAATATAGTCATTGTGAGATGGGTTATGCGTTAGCGTTCTGAAAGAAAGCTTACAGAAGGTATGGCGCAACCCATGTTTTTTTGAATTATTTTCCTTGAGGATATCCAAAAATCAAGTCCGGTTAAATACTTATAATTAAATGTAGGTTGGGTAGAACGAAACCAAACCCAACAAAAGGCTGATTGTGTTGGGTTTCGTTCCTCAACCCAACCTACATGAAAACTCCAGATTTCAAGATGGATGGGGTTTATTACCCAAAAATTCAGTTATTCATTACAAAAATTGTTACCAAAATGAATGAATATAAACAGCAAGTCATAGATTTTTTTAATAACAGAAAAGCCTACGATGATGAAGGAGAACGCCATCCAAAAGAAGCCAAAAAATTATTAGATTTAGTTCCTATTAAGCCAGGGCAAAAGATACTCGACATTGCTACTGGGACTGCTTTACTAGCAATATCTGCTAGCCAAAAAGTTGGTTTGACAGGATATGTTATGGGAGTAGATTTTTCTCCTGGGATGTTGCATCAAGCCAAACAAAAAATAGCTGCCTTGGGTTTAAATAATATTGAATTGATTGAGGCTGATGCTGAATCATTAGAGCTTACCCCTCATAGCTTTGATGCCATTTTTTGTTGTTCGGCACTTGTTTTCATATCTGACATTCCTGCAACTTTACGAAAATGGTACGATTCCCTCAAAATCGGCGGATATATTGCATTTTCAACTCCTGGGGAAACCGCTTATATGTCATCTGTACAAATGAAAATTTGTCAGAGATTATTTAATATTAAGCTACCCCATATCCTCGAACCTCTTAATACACCCGAAAAGTGTCGTCATCTTCTACAACAATCGGGTTTTAGGGATATGCAAATAGAAATTGAACCCTCTGGAGAATATCTGAGTTTGAATGATACCAACAACGTCTTTTTGAATTGGCGAGGTGAGAGTTTTTATCCTAGGGGTAATCCACTTTCACAACTTACCGAGACAGAATTAGACAAATTACAAGCAGAATATCGAGCAGAGATGGAAAAATTAGCCACAAATGCAGGAGTTTGGCTCAATCGCACTACTTATTTTGTCCTAGCTAGAAAATAGTTGTTAGTTGTTAGTTGTTAGTTGTTAGTTGTTAGTTGGTGGTTGGTGGTTGACAACTTAGATGTGGGAGCCGCACTCGAGATATTTTCATGGGCAGTTTCGGTACCAAAGTACTCTATGAAAAGGACTACTAGTGGTTCATTTCATTAGTTCTGATAGGTAAACAATTGTAGTGGGAGCGTCTCGCTCCCTGCTGTAAGGAAGCGGGCAAGATGCCCGCACTACGGTAAACTATCAAAATTAATGAAAAAGACCACTAGCTTGAAAATGGTTAAGAAGCGCACAGTTTGTAGGGGCGCATTGCGTGCGCCCTTGAGGAGTTAGGAACACAGCATTTTCAGATCCTTGATTTTGGGATTTGACCATGAAGGACTAGCTTGCAAAAAAATCCAAAGTTTTAGTAATATAAGTTACAAAATTAAGCCTCGTAGCTAGAGCCTAAAAATAACTATAACTGTACAAAAATGTTCTTTATCGAGAGAATATGGGAATAATCATAGTTGTAAGCTCTATCTATTATACTTAACAATATGTTACACAAGATAGCGGGCATTATCACTCAATACTTACTTGGTATAATCAATTTTTCACGAGGCTTTAATCGCATACTTGCTCGCCGTCCATCCCAACTTATCACCACAACAGTAGTACTTACTTTACTGCTATTTTTACCCCAAATTTGGATGACTGCGCGAGCCTATCAAAACTTCAATAGTATTATCCAACAAGAATTACAACTGCAAACCCTGAGTGACCAAATTACCTATCTTGATGAAGTTCTAACCATGTCAGCACGGATGAATGCAGCTACTGGTAATCGTTTTTGGGAAGAAAGGTATCGCCGATTTGAACCCCAGCTTGATGCTGTAATTAAGCAATCGATTCAACTAGCTCCCGACGCTTATAACAGTGAAGATGCGAAAAAAACCGATGCAGCCAATGTGCGGTTAGTGGAAATGGAGTCTCGCTCATTTAATTTGGTTAGCAACAATCAACAACAAGCAGCACAAGCACTGCTGTCAAGTCCAGAATATGAAACAGAAAAACAACAATACGCCGATGGTGTAGCTAGAAGAAATCAGGCGATCGCTCAACAAATTGACAATAAAGTGATAGAATACCGACGGCAGTTATTTTGGTCGAGTTTTGTTGCGATCGCTAGCTTAATAATGCTTGTTCCTGCCTGGTTGTTGGTATTGCGAGTATTTCAAGAATACTTACAGGCACGAAAAATTGCTCAAACTGCATTGGAAGAAACAAATCAACAATTAGAGATTCGCGTTCAACAGAGAACCCAAGAATTAAGCAAAAATAATGATCAGCTGCAACAAGCCCTGGATGAGCTACAAATTACTCAATTACAGCTAATTCAAACTGAGAAAATATCTGCTTTAGGTCAGATGGTAGCAGGTATTGCCCATGAAATTAACAATCCCATCAACTTTATTCAAGGAAATATTAACCCTGCCATATCATATATCCAAGATTTACTGGAATTGCTACAACTATATCAGCGGTATTATCCCCAACCTCCACAAGAAATTCAAGAGCACATAGAAGCAACTGAAATAGATTATATCCAGAAAGACTTATGGAAAATATTTGATTCCATGAAGTTAGGTACCGAAAGAATTAGCAATATTGTACTATCCCTGCGAAATTTCTCTCGTCTTGACGAAGCTAGATTCAAAACCGTGAATATTCATGAAGGAATCGATAGTACCCTAACCATCCTCCAACACCGTTTACAAGGAACATCAACCTATCCAGTAATCTCCGTGGTTAAAGAATATGGGGAACTTCCACTTGTGGAATGTTACCCCAGCCAGTTGAATCAGGTATTTATGAATATTTTGGCAAATGCCATTGATGCTTTAGAAGATGAGTATGCAACTTCAAATAGCCAATTACCTACAATTCGTATTCAGACTGAAATAGTTGATGGTGAATGGGTTTTCATTCGGATTGTTGACAATGGTTCTGGCATTCCCGAAGAGCTACATCCAAAGCTATTTGACCCCTTTTTCACCACTAAAGAAATAGGTAAAGGTACGGGACTAGGACTATCCATCAGTTACCAAATTATTGTAGAGAAGCATGGTGGTAATTTATCTTGCCAATCAACTTTGGGAGATGGTACTGAATTTATCATCAAAATTCCGGTTTTTCAGCCCCAATAATATCTGTCACCAAGTTTGTGTCTCTCCCTCTCCCACTCTTTTTTCGTTCACCTTCCTATACTCCGCCTCCAGACTTTTTTAACCCCGGTCTATTTTTGCCAAACACATCAACTTCTAACTCCTGTGCATTGTCCATGTCATGGACATAACCACATTTAGCATTGACAAAAGCATCACAATAACTAACGTAAGGCTTAACATCTAATACAGGTGTACCATCTAATAAATCAATCCCTTCAACATACAAAACCAAGCCTTCTATTTTTAACAGTTTGATAGCACTCAACCCAATAGGATTGGGGCGATGGGGGGCGCGGGTTGCTAAAGTACCTCGCCGAACCCGAGGACCACGTGGAAGCATAACAGTGGGGTTCCAATGCTTATTCAGGTGCAGCCATGAAATTACCCAGATGCGTTCAAAACCATCCATATCCTTGAGCGCTTCTTCTGGTATCGTATCAGCAAATAGTTCGATTGTAGCGATCGCTGGCTGGTAATCTGGGGGAGTTGTGCCCAGGTGTGACTGTCGTGGCGTTCCGTGTCGCTCTTTATAGGGAGAGTGGACTACACCAATGGGACACAGACTAATTTCATCCGGGAAGGAAACAGCTTGAATATAGTCTTTTGGAGGTAGTTTAGGCATTGTATCTCCACAAAAGCATTTACTTGGCAAATCATAATCAAATTGATGTTCTCATGTAACGGGCGATCGACAATTAGTCAGATTTCAATTTTTTCTGCAAACCTCTTGCTATTTAAGATATTTGTGCTACGATTAATAATCGTGGATAGCACGGGTCGGTGTCCGAGTGGTTAATGGAGACGGACTGTAAATCCGTTGGCTAGCGCCTACACTGGTTCAAATCCAGTCCGGCCCACCTGCAAAGTTATGAGTTGTCAGCACCCCGCTCTAAAGAGACGGAGCTTCAAGCCCCCATCTTTAGGTAGCTGACCAGCCTAAGTCTTAACTGACTACGTTATCAGCAAGTGCCAAAGTTCCTACCTTGGAATGCGTAGTTTCG
>JASJCJ010000192.1 GCA_030066045.1 Calothrix sp. MO_167.B12 | reverse complement strand
TTACCCACTTCCCTGTATGCCGGGAATCGCCTTGCTACTCCAGTAAAGTGCGCCGGACTTCGTCCCGCTTCGCTAACGCCAATGTTATCAGTCGGCACTTCCATTTCGCACTGCCTTACCCCTCGTAAAGCTGTTTAACGCTCAGGTTCTAGAGCTTGGAACTGGCGAACCAACGCATTCCAAGGTAGGAACTTTGGCACTTGCTGATAAAGTAGTCAGTTAAGACTTAGGCTGTTCAGCTACCTAAAGATGGGGGCTTGAAGCTCCGTCTCTTTAGAGCGGGGTGCTGACAAATTGACTTCCTTACCTCGAATGTAGGACAAGGTAACGTAATCCGGATTATATCAGCACGAAAGGCAAATCGATATGAGCGGCAAAGATTTGAACAATACCTCGCGCAATAATTAGGAAGCACTGGAATCGATGTCTGATGAAGAAATTGATTATTCAGATATCCCACCGTTGACGGATGATTTTTTTGAGGGAGCGATACTGCGAATTCCTACAACTCAAGCACATAATCTAGTTGAGATCGATCCAGATGTGATGTCATGGTTTAAGGCACAAGGTACGGAGTACAAACAACTCATCAATAATGTTTTGCGCCGCTACATTGAAAATGGTGAGGATACGAAGTTAGCATAAATTTCCAAATTATCCTCCCCAAAGCTAGACACAACCCGACTCATATGATATATTTATAAATCGGTAGGACATGGCTCAGTAGCTCAGTTGGTTAGAGTAGGGGACTCATAAGCCCTTGGTCGTCAGTTCGAGTCTGACCTGAGCCACTTAAATAATTAAAACAGTAAAAGCCCTTTGTTAGAGGGCTTTTAGCTTTTGTATTGGGCTTGTAGGTTGGGTTAAGGAACGCAACCCAACACTATCAAACATTTATTGGTATCAAGTTGCGTTCTATCGTAGCAGTTAGAGTCAATGAGATTGCTGAGTTCGTCACTTCGGACTGGGTACTATAAAATAATATCTTACCTAACAGAAAAAGCTTCACTAAATCGACGGGTCACTGGCTCCATAATAAAGGTCAAAACTGACTTCTTCCGCGTGACAATCTCACCACTTGCTGTCATCCCAGGGGTAAATTGCACTTCTTGACCGCGCACCATAATATTATGCTTACCGAGCTTAACTCTTGCAGGAAATACTAATCCTAAATCTTGATCTAAAACAGCATTAGGACTTACTTGTACGACTTTACCATTAATAGTGCCAAATTCTTGAAAAGGAAAAGTCGCCATCTTCACCTTCGCATTCATCCCTTCACGAATAAAGCCAATATCCCGGTTGAGTACTTTTACTTCTAATAATAATTCCTCCCCATCAGGCAAAATAGATAATAACTCTTCACCTGTTTGTACCGGACCTTTAGTAGCTTGAACTTTATATATTATGCCTGCAAATGGAGCCTTTATCTTTTCACCTTCTTTTTGTTTTTTCGCTTGCTGTAATTTCCCTTGAACTGTGGTCAACTCTTCATTGCGTTTATTTATTTGGGTCAAAATTTCACTTTGACGTTCTGCTTTCAGACGCTGTGCTTGTTTACGTGCTGATTCGGCTGCGGCTTCTGATTGACGAATTTCTTCTAATTGAGCAGCAATATCTTTTTGTAGAGAAGTAACCTTATCTTTAGCTTCTGTAACTCTATTTTGGGCATTAATTAATCCATCTTTTGCCCTAGTAATTTCAGCCTGTGCCCGATTTAGTCTATCTTGGGCATCCAAATAATCCAATCTGGGTATAGCACGACGGGAAACTAATTGTCTTAAACCTTTTTCCCTAGACTCAGCCAATTTTAAATTCGTAGCTACGTTTTTTTGTAAAGTACGGGAGTTAGTCAAGCTCCGTTTGGCACTATTTAAACTACTTTTGGCATTAATTAAATTTTCTCGTAAACGGGTTAATCTAACTTTTGCTTGTTTAGTAATAGCTGCTTGACGGTTAGCTGTCGCTTCCGCTGAACCTTGACGTGCTTGATAGTCTTTGAGGCGAGATGCTAAAAGCTCATCTTGTAATTTATTACCGGCTTTTTTGCCACCATTACGTTCTGCTTCTAATCGTTGTAAATCTTCTTTAATTAATTTGGCAGAATTATCTAAACGTATGACATCTACCTGTTGTAAATCAGGGTCACGTTCCACTAATACTTGACCTTTTACAACCCGATCGCCTTCTTTAACTTTCACCTTCACAATTGTACCACTACCTAAGGAGGTAATCGGTCTGACTTGGGTTGAGGCAATTAACTCTCCCCTAGCTGTGGCGACTTCATCTACTTGGGAAAAGTGTGCCCATGAGATAGCACCAAAAACAATTAAACTAATAGTTCCGGCTAATAATCTGGTATACAGTGGCGGTAATTCCTGTACTGCTTTTCCTAATTCATAGGAGAGTTGCTCATCTGGTTTGGCAAATTGTTGTTTTGTTTGTCTTGCTTGAGTTGGGTTAGCAGTTAAGGAAAATCTCATAGAATTTTAGATTTTGGATTTTGGATGAATAAAAAACTAGTTAATAGCTGAATTTTTCTCGTAGCTGATAACCCATTATTGTTAATACATACTTATTTTTTATACTGCCAGATAATGGCGTAAAAAATTTTCCAGAGTTTCTAATTTAAAACCAAAAATGGATTCTAAGTTAGCAATTTCCCCTGGAGTGCAGAAAAATTCATGGGCGAGTAATGTCTGAAATGTTCCTAAAGCTTGTTGCTCTGCACGATTAAATAAACCTAATCCACTCCGTAAACCATCCAAGAGAAATAATGGGGGATTAATAATAATTGGTTCCTTATTAAAAACACGCCCAAAAATTTGAGGTATATCTTCTCGCATGAGAATCTCTGGACCCCCAACTGGGAAAATTTGGTTTTGAGCAGCACTTATATTGATAGAATCAACTACCATTTTTGCTAAATCATCCGTACTCACAATGGAAGTGCGATTTTTGCGATCGCCAATTAGTAAATATAGCCCTGTTTCTCGAAAGCTTTCCGCTAAAGGAAGCAAGTTAGATGCTAATCCAGATGGACGAAAAATAGTGTAATTTAAGCCACTAGTTGCTAAATATTTCTCTACAGCTTTTTTCGCCTTAAATACGGTTGCGTCTTCATAATCTCTGTCAGCACCCAAAACGGAAATGAAGACAAAGTGTTGCACTCCATTGGCTTTAGCTTGATCGATTAATTCAATGTTGGCTCGGTAATCTACTGCTAAGGTGTCCCGAGCAGAACCGTGGGTACTAATAATGTACTGGATTCCTTGACAAGCTTTGTAGATATCCTTTTCTTGTCGTACATCACCGATAAAAATTTCCGCTTCTCGGTGTTCTAACTCACTATAATGGGATGTCAGCCTGACAAAAGCTCTGACGGGCATTTTCTGTTGCCGTAGCAGTCGCACCACTCGACGACCGATTCCTCCTGTAGCTCCAGTTACCAAAAACATTTTTTTGTTGGGGGTTAATGTTTTCTATAAAAAATATGATTTCTCAGGGCATTTTCATTTTAACTTTAACGCCCACACTCCCCCACTTACCCATTAGGGGAGTGTAGGTAGTTCACACTTCTAAAACTACAGGGGCATGATCGCTTGGTTTCTCCTGATTCCTTGGTGTCACATCAATCACACAGCTTTGGGCACGTTCATATAAATCTGTTGTCAGGTAGTGATGGTCTATACGCCAACCCAAGTTACGCCGGAATGATGCGGCTCGATAATCCCACCAACTGTAATGTCCACCTTCATGATTAAATTTACGAAACCCATCAGCAAATCCCAGTTTTAATATTTCCTCTAAAGCCTGTCGCTCTAAATCAGAAGACATAATGTGTTTTTTCGGGTTAGCTCCCTCGTGTATGTCCTTATCTTCTAAAGCAATATTAAAGTCGCCACACATACAAATATCAGGGGTAGATTGCAGGAGTTGTTTTAAATAACGTTCCAGGATTTGAAACCAACCCAATTTATACTCGTACTTTTCACTACCAATAGACGAACCATTGGGAACGTAAAGATTAATAATACGAGTGTTTTCTAAGATACCAGTAATTACCCGTTTTTGGACATCCCATTCTGGCTCAACCTCAGGTAAAACACTTCTAAAACCCATACTGATATCCTTTAGGGGTTGCAAACTAGCGATCGCTACTCCATTGTAAGATTTTTGCCCAGATATATATAAGTGATAACCCAATTCTGCAAAAGGCGATCGCGGAAATTGCTCGTCTACAACTTTGGTTTCTTGCAAACAAAGTACATCAATGGAATTTTCTTTTAACCAATCTATTACATGATCTAAGCGAGTACGAATGGAGTTAACGTTCCAAGTAGCTATTTTCATCGACGTTTCTTTGTCACTAGTCCTTAGTCATTAGTTATTGGTTATTGGTCATTAGTCAAGCCGTAAGCAGAAGCAGAAGACGGCACTTCTTCCTTCTTCTCTCTGAATTCTGACTTTGAGCATAGCGAGTTAAATTTTTTAACATTTAATAGAGTACGGACTTCACATTTTTATAAACCTGAATTTATTTATTCTCAATCAAAACCTAATTTTAGTAATCATCTCAAGAGCTAGTTTGTCAAGTATGCCTGCAAAACAAGCATTCCCAAATTGTAAAGAAATATGTAGCCAATGGATAGTTGTAATCAAGGAGGGAAGGATGGAAAGAATAATCCAAAATCTAAATTTAAAATGGTATTACTACGATCCCTAAGGTAGATGTAATACCAAAATGGCAGTCTTACTATTAATGGTGTAGTTGCTTGATCATGACAAAATAAACCGCGAGCGATTAATTAAGTAGCGATCTCAACTCAATATTTACGTAAAAGTAAATTCTCAAAGTGTGGTGAGTATAAGGGTGAAGTGAGGAGCAACTGGGGTTGTTAACGGTCATCAATATCTGAGAAGACACAGCAGGGTCTGAACAATAATTTTGCCCACACCTTGGTTGATCCAACAAATTAAGTCATAAATGTAGGATTAATTGCAGTTATTAAATAAATGCTGTCATTTTCATTAAATAACTGTTTTTGAGTGCATATTAATCAAAAGCTTTTTTCAGGAGGATTGTAGAGTATGAATATGAACAACAACTGTCCCTGTTGTGGTGGTTCCCTCCTACGCCATATACGTCATGGTGGAGTCTACTGGTTTTGCCAAAGATGTTGGCAAGAAGTACCATTATTGACTGTTAGCAATCTGTCAGGGGTAGTTGAAGGAAGAAACAAAAAAGCGATCGCCAAAGAAGTAATTAAGTCTTAGTTGATTTACGCGGTGTGAACGATCCCCGACTTCTTTAAGAAGTTGAGGATCTGTGACTCCTCACAATAATTATTGAATCAGCAAGTAGCTCCACCTGATAAAATCGGGTGGAGCAAATTTTAGGTAAAATTTAGGTCAAAAACCTTGCTAGCAGCCTTACTTTACGGTCAAGAGGATTTACGTTTAGAACAGGTAGCCGATCCTACTCCCGCACCTGGAGAAGTTGTCATCCAAGTGGGAGCAGCGACAACCTGCGGTACGGATTTAAAGGTGTGGCGACGGGGTGGTCATGCAAAAATGCTCACACCACCAACTTTATTCGGTCATGAGGCTGCTGGTCAAATTGTGGCTCTGGGTGAGGGTGTGACTGGTTGGCAAATAGGCGATCGGGTGGTAGCTAATAATTCGGCTCCATGCATGAAATGCTTTTATTGTCAACGTCAAGAATATTCTTTATGCCCTCACTTAACTTGGAATAACGGTACTTTTGCCCAATACTTGAAAATTCCCGCTCCCATTGTCCAGCATAATTTGTTGTCGATTCCTGAGCAATTACCCGACTCTTTAGCGGCGATGACAGAACCCTTGGCTTGTGTGTTGCATGGGGTGGCTCGTTCTGGAGTGAAAAGTAGTGAGCAGTGCGGGGGACTTACCCAAAAGGTGGTAGTTCTGGGAGATGGGGCGATTGGTTTAATGTTTGTCGCCAAACTAGCCCATGATTTTCCCGTAGAGATAATACTTTTTGGTGGTAATGATAGTAGGTTGGCAATTGGTAAGCAATTAGGAGCAACTCATATATTTAATTACCGTCAATTTCCTGATATAGCAGCGACAGTCAAAGAACTGACGGATGGATTGGGTGCAGATGTGGTCATTGAAGCCACGGGTGTACCTAGTGTATGGGAAACTGCGATCGCTTCTGCTCGTCCTGGTGCTACGGTGAATTTATTCGGTGGTTGTCCGCGAGATACAACTATTACGGTGAATACGGAGCAGTTGCATTACAGCGAATTGACGTTAAAGGGAGTATTTCACAACACCCCCCATTTTGTTCGGGAAGCCCTGGCACTGATTGCTAGTGGGAAAATTCCCTTTGAGTTACTTTTGAGCGAACATCGTCCCTTGAAAGAATTGGAACAGGTGTTTTGTGAGATGCGGGAACGGAAGGTAATTAAGGTTGCAATGGTTCCTTGACAAATTAATTCATAATTAGGGTCTGCTGAATAACTGAAAAATATTGATTTATCAATGCTTTGAGGCTATTTCATTGGGTCAGATCGTGCAAGTCAATTAGGATTAACAGTTTAAAATCCTTGCATCTGTCATTTTTGATGGTAAAAAGAATAGAAACCTATAGACACCGAACTATTGCCTATTCCTTATTCCCTATTCCCTACCCCCATCAAAAATATCAGTGAGATGTATCACTATAACAGTCAATATTAGATCACTCTATACTATGCATTCTCAATGTAAATATAACTAGTTAGCAGCAATCATCTTTGGCAATTATCTAGGACAATGGTTGTAGTTGGGCTAAATACAGCGATCGCTAAAATATTCCTACAATAAACTGTGAAAAGTTTGTATGGGTATAATTACTGATATTTATCCTGGAGATGATATCATTTTACTGGAGAAAAAATTTTAATAAAATGTTGATTTAATTACAATGGATTGAATCTTGCCGAAATCAGTATAATTGGTCACGTATTATATTTAAAAAGCAAATGTTTTTTGCTTTTTAAATATATTTTTTTTAATTATTACAGAAACAATGTTACACCACTGAAATCCCCTTTTGCGAAAGGTTTCGTGCGTGCGTAACTATTTTTATTTTTGTAAAGCTATCAATGCCTACGATAAAACCCCGATCCCCAAGGGAAAAAAATCATGTTAGTCTGTTGCAGTCATCAGTAAAAAGTGAAAGCGGAACGAGTTCGTGTTTTGAATTTAGTGTCATCTCAATCGATACACGATTCCAACAACAGTCAAACTATAGTTCTCCAGTCGCTTAAAAATCGGACGCATGAATCAGAAAAAATTGTGGATCGCAGTCGCTTTGTCTACGGCTGTTTTGGGTATACCCTCAACTAGTCGTGCACAAACGGCAAAAGGGAAGGTAATTTCTTCCCCATCAATACCCAGTGGTGATGTGGTTAAGGTGGGAGAATACCAGTCCCCAGCCGCTAGCCTTCCCTCGAATAGTACGATAGCTAAAGTTCATACTCACAACTTGGAAGGCCTCCAGGCTGCGACTTTATTTGTCCGCGATATTCCTGTAATTACCTTTGTTGGCTCTAAATCAGCTGCTAACGCTGAAACCAAAATGGGAGCAACAAGTAAAGCTAGCGGAACAGATTTGTACGCTTCTATAACTAACAAATCTGTGAAGTTAGCCGGCATTGGAAATATCGAGGGTACTATTAACAAAACCTTATCTAGTAACAATGACCCTGCAAGCAGAGCTGGTGTGGTAGCTGCTAAACTAAACCAGCTTGCTAAGGGCAAAATTGATGCCAACAAGATTACGGTTAGTTGGAAGGGAAACACTAATAATAAAAGTGTATCTCCCCAGAAGGGTTTATCCGCATCATATGTAATCAAAGTTAATGATACGGAACTGGTAGAAATCGACAACAACACAAGACTACCAGATACAACCAAAGACTTAGGGCAAGATGCTTTGCAAGCAACCAATCGCTTGCGGAGATTAATTGGTCAAGCATCTCCTTTAAAAGAGGTTGCCAATTTACCAACTGCTAACAATTTGACTACTCTGGAATCTTCAGAGTCAATTTTAATTGCCCACCATACTGGTAGGCGCCGCAGAAAAAGGCGTGCTAGCTTCAGAAGAAGGGTGCGCGGCATTTTTGGTGGTTTAGCTTCCTTCTATGGTTATGATGGCTCTAGTAATAAAACTGCCTCTGGGGAAAGATTTCACCCAGAAGCGATGACTGCTGCCCATCGTAGTTTGCCGTTTGGAACAAAAGTTCGTGTTACTAACCCTCGCAATGGTCGATCAGTGGTGGTGCGGATTAATGATCGCGGTCCATTCATTCGCGGTCGAGTCATTGACCTTTCCTATGGCGCAGCGCGAGTCTTGGGAATTATTCGTCGAGGAGTTGCACCTGTCAGAATTCAAGTTTTAGGCAGGTAAAATTTAGCTTTCTCGGCGGGAAGCCTCACACTTACCCGTAAGGGAAGTGTGAGATGAAAGCCGAGGCAGGGTTTATAGGGTAATTTTTGGTCTACAATAAGCATAGTAGGGATATCAATTTAAGAGCTAACCGCCACCTACTACTTAAAAAACAGAACTCGGATTGTCAAGTTCCGGTGCGGAGGGGCATCCCGTATCGTTAATAAAGTATCTCCTTCGGAGACGCTGCGCGAACGGTTAATGTCCGATGGGATACCAGGAGTCGCCGAGAAGCCCACACTGTAATCTTTGATTCAGTGTGGGAGTATGTCACCCTTGGGTATCAAAGAACAAAGTAAAACTTCATAATTTATTCTGGTCTTTGGCAAGCAAGCCTCAACAGGCATTTATCTATCCTATAGTTGCTGATAATTCCCCTAGGAATCTAGCCTCTTCCCTCAATTTCGGATATAAATGAACGGGAGAAAGCTAGATAGAGACTAGGGGTATTTTTGTGCGCCTGCTGACAACTATTGCAGCTTTGCGCTGCTATGTGGCTAAATGCCGTTTAGAAGCTCATATTTTAGTATCAGAACAGCCGAACCCTTGGGATAGGATTGGTTGGTCTCGCACTGCTTTGGGTTTAGTCCCTACCATGGGAGCTTTACATGGTGGACATTTAAGTTTAATTCAAAGGGCGCGGCAAGAAAATCATACAGTAATCGTCAGCATTTTTGTCAATCCTCTACAATTTGGTCCTAATGAGGATTATCAACGCTATCCCCGCATCTTAGAGCAAGATTACCAACTGTGCAAACAAGCTGGAGTAGATGCAATTTTCGCGCCGACTCCGGAAGAAATGGGAATATCCCTGAAAAATTTAGAAACATCTCCGGTTACACAAATTATCCCACCATCTGTTATGATGTCTGGCTTGTGTGGTCGTTCTCGGCTAGGTCACTTTCAGGGTGTGGCTACCATAGTGACCAAGCTGTTTAACTTGGTACAGCCTGACCGGGCTTATTTTGGTCAAAAGGATGGTCAGCAACTAGCAATTATTAAGAAGCTAGTAGCTGATTTGAATTTGCCACTAGAGATTATTGCTTGTCCAACGGTGCGAGAACCATCCGGTTTGGCTTTGAGTTCCCGCAACCAGTATTTGACAGCAACTCAAATGCAGCAGGCACCTGTATTGTATCGTGGCTTGCAGCAAGCTCAAGCTGCCTTTCGTTCGGGTGTGCGCGATGCCAGCACCCTGATCGCTGCGGTGCGGACTGAAGTGGCACAAATTTGTAGTTTATCTGTGGAATATATTGAATTGGTTGAACCGAATACGTTAATGCCTATAGATACAGTTAAGGAGGAAGGAATGGTGGCGATCGCCGCTCGTCTGGGTGATACTCGTTTAATTGACAATACCATCCTGCGCGATCGCCAACCCATCATTGCCATTGATGGGCCTGCAGGAGCCGGAAAATCTACCGTTGCTCGTCAAGTGGCAACTAAACTAGGTTTAGTATATTTAGATACGGGTGCAATGTATCGAGCCGTGACTTGGCTGGTACTGGAACAGGGAATTACCTTAGACGATGAGTGCGCGATCGCGGAACTTGTAAGCCGGTGTGTGATTGAACTCACCCCCAGCCAAGATGTCAAATATCCGGTACAGGTTGCCATTAATGGTCATGATGTCACCCACGAAATTCGCTCGGTGAAAGTGACAGCAAACGTGTCCGCGATCGCTGCCCAAAAATCTGTCCGTCAAGCATTGGTGAAACAGCAACAAAACTGGGGTAAAAAAGGTGGTTTGGTAGCGGAAGGGAGGGACATTGGTACCCATGTTTTCCCTGATGCTGAGGTAAAAATTTTCTTAACAGCCTCCGTAGGGGAACGAGCCCGTCGCCGCCAGCAAGACTTTCAAAAGCAGGGTCAACCAGAAGTGTCTTTAGCACAGTTAGAAAAAGATATTGCTGAACGGGACTCCAAAGACAGCACTCGCGAAGTTTCACCCTTGCAAAAAGCCACCGATGCCATTGAAATTAATACTGATGGCTTAGATATACCCCAGGTGACAACATTGATTATTGAAAATTATCAACAGCTTTCATCTCAATTATAAATTGTGCTGCGCTCGGACAATTCCATCGGGGTTGAATAGTTTATCTATACTTCTAGGGGTTTAAAACCCCATCCCCTACGGGTTGTTTGTTTTGTGTTGGGGTTTAAATCCCATTACAAAACGTAATTACGAATTACGAATTACGAATTACGAATTACGAATTGTTTAAGGGGGTTAGGTTTTAGGGATAATTAATACTTCTTTCCCAACACCTATCACCCAACACCCAACAGGTGGAAATGGGGTTGCTTGGTAACACGAATAGCACTAAGCTATATGGGGTAGGGGGGGATATTGTTTCAATAGCCTTTCCTGACCCGTGCTTTTCTAAATATTTTTCATACATCCCCAGATGAGTAAATCTGTAAATACCATGTTCAATCAAATTGCTACCAAGCTCAAAGAATGGTTTCCAGCACCAGAGGTACACGCTCATTGTGATGGGCCCTGTGGTGTTTACGACCCTGCATCTGCCAGAATTACTGCCGAAGCAGTATACTCCATGACTAAAAAAATTCTGGAGTTGGAAGTTCCTGCTGCTAGTGATGCAAAAGCAACAATTGCCTATCAAAATACATTATCTCGCTACATTGCCATTAAGGAAGAACAAGCTCAAAAAACTAAAGAAGATATACTAATTCTTTGGACTGATTACTTTAAACCAGTACACTTAGAGGCATATCCTGACTTACACACTACTTTTTGGCAGGCAGCAAAATTATGCTCTGCTTGTAAAGTAGAAGTAAGCTTGGAACACGCCCAAGAACTCCTGGATGCGGTACAAAAAATCCACCAAATGTTCTGGGCTACTAAGAATCGTGACATTACTTGGTATAAAGCCAGTTAGTATAATTTAACCCTGTAGTCAGCTCGGCTAGGGTTCTTTGTTGAAAAAAGCCATGCTTGAGGAAATAGGCATCGCCAAGAAATTATTACTATTACTTCTGGGTGTCAGGAAAAGATTGCGCGTTACAGGCTCTTCAATGATTCCTCTGTTACAGCCAGGGGAGGAAATCTTATTTAACCCTCAAGCTTATCAACAAAGGTTCCCAAAAGTTGGTGATGTTGTTGTCGCCCAACATCCATTCCAAGAGAAAAAAATAGTTAAAAGAGTGGCTGCGGTACTTGAAAATGGATCTTGTTTTCTTACTGGAGATAATTCTGTAGCAAGTACCGATAGTCGTTCTTATGGTTTTGTGGCTATTGACAAAATTCTCGGTCAAGTAACTAGTAAGTTTCCTTAATCTCGTGACTCGACAACCCCATGACTAATTTGCTCAGGAGTATCTAGAGGAGTTGCTAACCTCTTTAGGTAAGGTAGAAACCAGCAAAGATGTCAAAAGAGAGGTTCGTGAGATAGATGTTTGGTTTGTCCCCAATGCATCCACATTTCATGAATTGCAGAATTTTACAAGACTCGCACATGGACTGATGCTTTAAAATAAAACTTTGTGATGCTTTCCCCATCAGCAATAGGCAACCTGTATACATTAAAACAAATTTAATCTTTATGGATAGTCAAGAACTAGCACAATACATAGAAGCAACAGACGGAATTTCCAAACCTTGGTTATTAATCCAACTACGTCTGAAAAAATTGGAAGAACGTAAAGCAAGTCTTTCCACCCAGGAATATATGCAACAGTTGGAAGATATTCACCAAGACTTGATGAATTTAGGACAATGGTGGCGTGGGATTGAAAATGAGGTATTTTAATTAAAGTTGTGAGTTATGAGTTGTGCTAACTGTTAATTCGTAACTCATGATTTTAAAGATTTGCGGTGTTTTGAGTTCATGGACTACAAAGAGGCGGGGGTTGATGTTGAAGCTGGTAGAGCCTTTGTGGATAAAATTCGCAATTTGGTTCACAGCACTTTTCGCCCGGAAGTTATTGGGGGTTTGGGTGGTTTTGGTGGCTGTTTCCAACTACCGGGAGGTTACAAAGAGCCTGTTCTAGTTTCTGGAACGGATGGTGTGGGTACTAAGCTCAAAATCGCCCAGATTCTCCATCGCCATGACACCGTTGGCATTGATTTGGTGGCGATGTGCGTCAATGATGTGTTGACATCTGGCGCGGAACCACTGTTTTTTCTCGATTATTTGGCTACTGGGAAGTTAGAAAAAGAGCAACTGGCGGATGTGGTTGCAGGTATAGCCAATGGTTGTAAACAAGCTAGTTGTGCCCTGCTGGGAGGGGAAACCGCAGAAATGCCAGGGTTTTACCAAGCAGGTGAGTATGACTTGGCTGGCTTTTGCGTGGGAATTGTGGAAAAAAGCCAAATGTTAGATAGTTCCCAGGTACAGTTAGGAGATGTAGCGATCGCTTTACCTAGTTCTGGGGTACATAGTAATGGTTACAGCTTAGTCAGGAAGATTATAGCAGATCAGGGATTGCAATGGAGCGATCGCCCCACAATACTTAATGGTCTAACTTTAGGGGAGGTATTTCTCACACCCACCCGTATATATGTCAAGCCCATCCTCGCCGCACGTCAAACGGGTTTGGAAATTCATGGTATGGCTCACATTACCGGGGGTGGATTACCAGAAAATTTACCCAGATGTTTGGGGGAAGGTCAAGCAATTAATATCGATTCCCAAAAACTGCCTACCCTTCCTGTATTTCAGTGGTTGGCAGAAACTGGTGGAGTTAGCCCTCAAGCCATGTACAATACCTTTAATATGGGCATTGGATTTGTATTGTTACTACCACCACAACAAGTAGAACAGGCAATTAGTTTTTTCCAAAGCCAGGATATATCAGCTTTTTCTATTGGTGAAGTGGTACATGGTGCTGGGGAAATTTTGGGTCTACCAGAATAAAATACGAAACCATCCTTAATATGCCAGTAGTCCTTTTCATTAGTTTTGAAGGGCTGCTGTAGCTATAGCAGGGAGCGAGACGCTCCCACTACAATTGTTTACTTGTCAGAACTACTCCCTTCGGTGCTATAAAATTACCGAAAAATTGTAGGCTGGGGAGCCACTCTGTTGCGGAGGTTCCCTCCGTTGTAGTCAGTGGCGTTTGAGGGACGAAACCCAGCATATCGTTGGGTTTGGTTTCGTTCAACCCAACCTACGTTATAGG
>JASJCJ010000026.1 GCA_030066045.1 Calothrix sp. MO_167.B12 | reverse complement strand
GTGGCAACGCTTTCTTCTCCAAGTGCCCTTGAGACCCCGATGACGCTCTTGCACTTGAGGCATTCCTTTAATTAAGGGAATTTTCCAGACTCTACCTGCTTTTTTTGCTCCTTTAATCCTTTGTTGCTGGAGCAAAACTTTGACTCTAGAGATGGAAATATTTAATAAAAATGCAGCTTCTGTTGTCCCGACAATTTTATTCATGACACTACAATGAAATATATCGCTATATTTTATCTTTTCATCAAATGAGCCAATTAGCCACTAAGCAGTCTTTAATGACCTAGGGTGTGACGGTCTACTACTTCTCTTAATATACAAGGGTGTAAGAGTTTACTGATTCAGTTGTTGTAACTTGCTATCAATGCGCTGCTCTGCTGATAATCGTTCTAGGACATAATCATTGAGATCCACAAATTGCATGGGAGCTACTAAGGTGGGGTGATGTACCTGTATTTGTTGATACATCTGTTGCGCGATCGCTCGATAGGATGGATGTCCTTGGCGGGTGCTGCGTAATTCAACTAAATGGTAGACTTCTCGCAAATTTAGCTTGATCCGCCAGCGTACTAGATAGGCAAAGGGAACAACATACTCAGAAGCATCAGGTAAATTTTTACTAATTGAGTCAGTAGTTTCCGCAGCAGCATCCAATGCTTGTTGATAGGGAGTTGCCAAGTTAGCAGTTGTTAATTCTGGGGGAACTATGTAACCGTGGGCAACAGAAAACCTTTGACGCTCTTGGGTAAGTACTCTATGCCTTTGCAAGTCACGATACGCGCCAATATCTGCCAAAATATCGAAGGTGTAGTAAACCTCTTCAAAAGCGCGTCCGGGGCGATGAAATCTTGACTCTCGCTCCCCTGCATAGGTATTAATAATCTCCACCCGTTCTGAGGTTGCCAAATCTGCTGCGTATCCTTGGATTTGCTCAAAGGTCAAGTCGGAGTGGGGATAAAGAATTGCCGCTACCACCTTAATTTCGGCTTGGGGATCGTACTCCACTAATTTTACTGTGGGGGAGGATGTGGGTTGTATATTTCTGAGCAGCTTTTGTGTTATGACCTGAGTATTTTGACGGTTATTGGCTAGATAATGGGCATATTTCTCACCCCGTTCGGTTTTGGCACGTTTGACAAAGGAAGGGATGACCCTATCTAATTCTTGTTGCATGGAGCCAGAAAGCGATCGCAATTCTGCATATGGTGAGGCTGCAAGTTTAACCAGTAAATATTCAAAAGCCCTACCATTACCAAATAAGCCTACATTAGTTAAGGTTGCCATAGGTAGTAAACCCCGCAACAAATCCAAGGCTTTTGCCCTAGTTGCACTTTTATAAGCCCGTTCAGAAGTATCATTATCTTTGGGGTACACTGAACGCACCCAAACGAGTAGGGGATCAATTAATTGGGTATAAGTATCAAATAAATTATCTAGTGTTTTTTCATACTGCTCTGCATAACTAGAAGCCATAATCGACGGCTCTCGGTAATAGCGATAACGCCCATTAATTTGCCGGTTGAAAGGCACATACCTTGTAGACTTTTCCAAGGGGGAAATTCCCAAACGGCTATCTTCTAGAGCCTTAGCGGCAATATTGCTAATACCTTCACAGGCGATATGCGCCCCTCCCAACTCCGCCACTGAGTCATCACCGTAACCAATCAGTACGCGATCGTAAAATCCTGTAGCTTTTTGAAGAGCAACTAATTGTTCCGTAGATTGATCTCCAGAGCCAACAAAACCTGCCTCCGGAGCATTGATAAACTCATCTAGAAGAATGCGACGCAAACTTTTATCACTGCGGCTATAGCGAGAAAATAATGCACCTTTCACCACTTCCGGTAAATTATACAAACAAAACACCGGGCGATCGCAATTGGTAGTAAATGGCTGTAGCAATAACTGCTCTGATTCTGTAAACGGATCTAAGAAAAATTCCTCCATTGTTTTAGCCGTCTACCTCAACATAAGCAACACCAGTGGAGCCAAAACCCCCACTACCGCGTTGGGATGCATTTAACTCATCCACTTCCTGAAATAATCCCTGCACCACGGGGGCTACAACTAATTGAGCAATCTTCATCCCTGGAGTAATTTGAAAAGGTTCAGCACCGAGATTCAGCAAGATTACCTTAATTTCCCCCCTGTAGCCAGCATCAACAGTTCCTGGAGTATTTAGGACAGTTACACCATGTTTCAAAGCCAAACCACTACGGGGACGTACCTGGAGTTCAAACCCCATAGGAACCTCTGCTGAGATTCCCGTGGGTATGGCGAACCACTGCATTGGTTGTAAAGTATGGTCAGCAACAGCCACTAAATCTGCACCAGAATCTCCAGGGTGTTCGTATTTTGGTAGTTTTGCTTCAGGTATTAGCCGCTTTACTTTGACTATGGCTTGACTATTGGGGGTCATTATTTACATACTCGCAAACATTCCAGGCTAGTATTGTACCTCTTAGTCGTCTCGTTCTATGGTGATAGGGGAGTGTGGGAGGTGTGGGGAGTGAAGGAGTGAGGGAGTGAAGGAGTGTGGGGAGACAAGGGGACAAGGGGACAAGGGGATAAATTTTTCTTTATTACTTATTACTTCATCATCCCATCACCCCAAGTGTGAGGAGTTATTTTTTAGATACTTAGCTAGAAATCCCACGCAAAATTTGGTTTACCCAGAGATAGATAGGATTTTTATGCTCCTGTTAGGGATGATTTAGTAAATTGCCAATATAATATTAGAGGCATTAGACCTCTTGCATAAATATTTTTTTATCTCACGCAAAGACGCAAAGGCGCAAAGAAGAGCACGAAAATAACGACTTTTGCAAATAGTTCTATTGAATGCTGCAATTTCCTAAAATCATTAGGTTTCAATTTATAAAAGTTTGAGATAAGTAAACTTAAAAGCGTTTTGCCACTGACAAGACAAAATATTGATAGGAGATAAATTCAATGGTCACTACTACAGCCATTACCGACAAAATTAAAAGTCTCGGTGATTTACAAAAATGCTTTAACTTACATCAAACTGATAGTAACCAATTTTTCTCCGAATTACAATCAGAATTACCCCCACTTAACTCACAAGAACAAGCAGGAATTGACCGCATTAAACGCCGATATGACTACCATCGTCTTGATGGATTACTTTTGGAAGGTACGATTAACTTATTAGTATTATCACCACTTTTAGAAATTGCAGGTTTTCTGGATTCACCCTTCCGCATTCGTTCACCTTATGGTATTGAGCTGGAAATTGAGGAGCCAGAAGAAACAATTCGTGGTTTTATTGATACATTGGTTGTACAAGAACAACTGTGGATTTTTGTAGTTGAATCAAAACGCACGAGTATACCTGTTCCTGCGGCTTTACCACAGTTACTATCTTATATGTTTGCTACACCTAGACAAGATAAACCTGCTTTTGGGATGGCTACAAATGGGGATGAATTTGTATTTTTAAAGTTAGTGTTTGGCGATACACCACAGTATGATATTTCCCGGACTTTTTCATTATTTCCTCGTCGCCATGAGTTGGGAGAGGTATTGCAAATTATGAAGCGATTAGGACAAGCTATTTTATCGTAAAAAAACAACATTATAAATAATTCTGGCAAGTGGGATTATTAAAGATAGAACTACGCCAATAATAATCAAGTACCGTAAGCATACGGAATTCTACCAAAATATTCGCCGCTCCCTGCTACTTGTCTGGCGACTTTTTGTTTGATTTAACTGGCAATGATATTTGTCCATTTGGTAGCATATTTGTACAAAATGTACGTTTTGTATATTTTGATTTTATTCTTATAATCTTAGAAGTTATGATTATCGTGAGTGCGACTGATGCTCGTGCAAGTTTTCAAGATATTGTTCGCCGTGCTGAGTATGGCGGAGAACGTGTTTTAATCCAACGTCATAGCAAGACTGTTGCTGCGGTTATTAGTATTGGTGATTTGAAGCGTCTTGAGGCTATGGAAGATGCAATCGATTCTGAAATTCTTCGCCGTGCTGTTAAGGAAAATGATGGGTTTACTAGTTTAGATTCTATTATCGCTAGCCGAAACGATGGCTGTTGACACTCTCGCCGTCACAATCTTTGATTTGACGGGAGATTCTTGCTTCTTTCAGGTTGCCTCTTAACTAGGTGCTGATTTCTCAGCACCCCCGTTAGACCGACTCCACAAGCTTTTTATGTTCCTGGTTTCTATCCAGGACACGATCTGTCCGAGCGCAAAAGTATGCGACTTTACTGACCCCTTAAAGTTTTACCTAAACAGGGCGTGGTGTTTAGAACCCCATACTTTAACTCTTCAATTGTCTTGGTACTTTTGGTTATTTGCTTTAACCAAGCCCACATTACTGGTCACTTGGTATAATGATTGTAGCACTCAAATGACTACAAGAACAAAGAGTGGGTAAAACTCCAAAAATATGCTGAATCCAAGAGTTACACATTAACAGAGGTTATCCGCGATTACATCAAACGTCTTCCAAAAGCGGATTCGCTACACTCAGTTTAATTGGGTTGCTCCCAATTCATCTCACCGTTCTCGCGCAGCGTGCGCGTCAGCGCGTAACCCGACAGGGTTAACGGGAGTCCTCTTTTTGCATTTCTAGTTGACACTCCCCCGGGTGGAACGACGGGGGATTCTATCAGCTTAGGCTAGGTTGGATGATATATCTAAAAATATAGTTTTCCTTAACCCATAGAAATAGTTTGGGGACTAGTTGCTAAATGCTCGGTAGCATTTAAAACTTCCTTTCTAGCCCAGGTATCAGCTGCTAAAATGTCATCTAAACTTGGATTTGCACGGTTATGATTTTGATGGCGATCGCACACCCACTCAATACACCGGGGAATATCTAAGAATTTAATTTTCTCTTCTAAAAATAGGGCTACGGCTTGCTCGTTGGCAGCATTTAATACAGCTGGCATGGAACCACCTGCTTTCCCTGCGGCATAGGCTAATTGCATACAGGGGTATTTCTGGCTGTCGGGTTCCCGGAATGTTAAGTCTCCAGATTTCACCAAATCTAATGGTTGCCAATCCGTATAAATACGCTCTGGCCAAGATAAAGCATACAGTAAGGGCAGTCGCATATCAGGCCAACCCAACTGGGCTAAAACTGAGGTGTCTTGTAGTTCAATTAACGAATGAATAATACTTTGGGGATGGATGACAATATCAATGCGATCGTAATCCATGCCAAATAGGAAATGAGCTTCAATTACTTCCAAACCCTTATTCATTAAAGTGGCAGAATCCACAGTAATTTTACGCCCCATAGACCAATTGGGATGTTTTAAAGCATCTGCAACCTTGACCTCAGCTAATTTCGCCGTATCCCAATCCCGAAATGCACCCCCAGAAGCCGTGAGTAAAATTCGCCGTAAACCCCCTGCTGGTACCCCTTGCAAACACTGAAAAATAGCGGAATGTTCGGAGTCTGCTGGTAACAATTTAACACCATGCTTTTCCACTAATGGTAAGATCGCCGGTCCCCCAGCAATCAAAGTTTCTTTGTTAGCTAGGGCAATATTTTTACCAGATTCAATGGCAGCAATGGTAGGTAATAAACCAGCACAACCAACAATACCCGTGACTACACTTTCCGCATTACCATAGCGAGCAACTTCAACAATCCCCTCCTCTCCAGCGAGGATAATTGGCTGGGGATCTATATCAGCGATCGCAGCTTTGAGTGCTGGTAATTTTTCTGACGCACGAATGGCTACTATACTGGGTTGAAACTGCCTGACTTGGGCAGCTAACATTTCTACATTATTCCCTGCTGCTAATCCCACAATCTGGAACCGATCAGGGTACTGCGCCACAATATCTAAAGTCTGAGTACCAATAGAGCCAGTGGAACCAAGAAGAGTAATCGCTTTCACAATTATTTAAGCATTGACAGACACCTCCACTATAAATTGATCGGTACGCGCAGTGAAGGAGGGAAGGAGTGAAGGAGGGAAGGAGTGAAGGAGTGAAGGAGGGAAGGAGTGAAGGAGGGAAGGAGTGAAGGAGTGAAGGGTAGAGTAGGAGTGAGGGAGTGAGTAGGGGCGGGGTTTCCCCGCCCAGAGTGAGGGAATTATTTTCATCTGCAGGTTGTGTACAAACGCCCATGTAGACGCGCGAAGCGCGGCTTGGAGCAGAGTGGGACTAGTTAGAAAATAGTTAAGAAGCGCAGAGTTTGTAGGGGCGCATTGCGTGCGCCCTAGGCAAGGCATGCGCCCTAGGCAAGACTTGCGCCCTAGAGGAGCCATGGAAAGTATAAGCAGTAGGTAAATCTAACCGATCGCTTGGGAGCAATTGCAGGATCTATTCTCATGTCCTCCCTAAGTTTTACACTGATTGATAAAAACCTGAAATAATATAGTTAATACTAGGAATAAAAAACAGGAGGTAAACTTATTTGCCTTCGTAAACTTTTATTGAAAATTATCTGATTTGTACCCACTTATTTAATGAACCCATCCCTCAGTCTGGCGATCGCTCACCTTAATATTGGCACTGACAACTTCGCCATTTGGGTGGTAAATGCTCCCTATCCCAGTGGTTATGTTTTGCGTGATTGTGTGTGGTCTCACAGTGTCACCAGAGTTTGCCGAGAATGGCAACAAATGTTCGCGCCCCATAATAATGTAGATATTCCCCAAGGAAAAAATTTAACTGAACCCAATCAGTTACCATCGGAGCTACCTCAAATCTCCGGAAAAGGAGGATATGCCGCACGATTGATGCAAGAATTGGGCATGAGGCTATGGCACTGGTTATTTGATGGTCAGATTCTCAACAGTTTGGAACGCAGCCAAGGCATAGCTATGGGTCAAAACACCCGCTTGCATTTGCGCCTAGAAATTCGTGACCCAGGCTTGATTGCTTTACCTTGGGAAATTATGCAGCCCAAACCAGGGCAACCAGCTATTTCTTTGTCCCAGAAACAACTCCTCTTCAGCCGCACTACCAGCGAAGTAGAAGCACTACCATACTTACGCACTGATCGCGCTTTAAATATTCTCCTAGTACTGGGAGAAGATGATCAACTACAGCTAGAACAAGAAGCCTCACTTTTAGAACAAACCTTAACCGGGGGAGGTCCCCTCGCCAGTAGTGCCCAAGGATACGCTCCTTGTTTGGTAAAAACCCTGGTACAACCAAATCCCGAAGAGTTAATTCAAGAATTAGAATCTAAAACCTATAATGTGTTTTTTTATGCCGGTCATGGTCTAACAGCACCAGATGGGGGTCAACTATTTTTGCGCCCAGGAATGACTCTTAATGGCATAGAACTAGCACAGGCACTTACCAGTACGGGAGTCAAATTAGCTGTTTTCAATGCCTGCTGGGGAGCGCAACCAGCCGCAGTCAACCGTCAGGCAATCCCCTCCAGTAGTTTGGCTGAGGTGTTAATCCGTCACGGTGTTCCCGCTGTATTAGGAATGCGGGATGAAATTGCAGATCGTGAAAGCCATAGCTTTATCCATGCCTTTGCCCAAGCTTTGCGATCGCGTAAACCCATTGATGAAGCGGTAGCAGAAGCAAGACAACAGTTATTAACTGTGTATAAATTTAATCAACCAGCTTGGACCTTGCCAATTCTCTATCTCCACCCATACTATGATGGGGAATTGATCAAAAGTTTTGATGAGGGAATTACAGAACTACCAGAAACGTCCATCCCTGGTATTGCTAATAGATTCCCCCCTGCTGTTTTACGCTCTGCTGGTAAAGTCTGGCAACTTAGACCCGGTGTCAATCGCATCGGTCGCACGGCAGATAATGATATTGTGATTCCAGAACCTTCCGTATCTAGGTTACATGCAGAAATTTTGAGCAGGAATACTCTAATTGGTGCTAATTCAGTACAAATTTATTACCTCAATGAAAAATCAACCTATGGTACAACCTGGATTTTAGAATCTGGAGCTTGGCGACAAGTTCATCACGAAGAAGTCCCCCTAAAGTCAGGAATGCAATTAAAATTCGGTAGCACCAGAAGCCAAACTTGGGAATTTACTATCGAAAATAGATAAAAGCCACATTCCTCAGCGATTTCCCTACTCATAACAGTACCACTCAACGGTTGATTGCAGGCATTATGTAGTGTATGCAACTGAAAACATTTATGATTGTTGTTAAACAGCAATTGCTTATCTTTCTAGGGAAAATCAGATTTTTTTGCGGAAATTAGATATGAGCAGATGTAGCTGTCAGTACAAGTTAATTGATTACGCGGAGACAAAAACATGATTGACCAAACAAATTCTTCCAATACCTTATATCCCCCAGAACATTCCATTGAGTTAGAGTTACTACAACACTTACTCGCTCCAGAAGATGAAAATTACCCTTGGAACCCCCTTGATTCTGAGTCTGAAGAATATTTTCTACACGCAGAATCACAATTCGTTCTCCAAGATGTCATGGAACAACAGTTAGATTCCTCTTCCCAAAACTTTTACTCTGGGCTAGATACCCTTTGGGCACAATTTTCACCTACAGAACACTACAATCATACTACAAATGTTGATATTGTGGCAGAGCTACAAAAAACTTTACAACTAAATTTTGCAGCGCGAGTACCTGAAGATTGGTTGTCAAAGATAGCTCAAACAGCTGGTCAAATTTTCGATGCTCAGGCTTCAATGGGAGAGCAATTGGTGCAATGTGTCCAATCTGTATTGCCAACCTGGCAAGAAGAAGATTTATTCGTATTAGCACGTCCTCTTGCTTATGCAATGCGTAGCAATAATCATTCTCAGAATGAAGCAACGCAGGTTGTAGAAACTATTGGGGAGAGGGAATGGACAACTTTATCAGAAATAGAACAAGCCAGATTGAGTCTAGCGATCGCCCACTATGCTCTTAATCAAATTCAGCAATCTCAAGATACGGAAAAATAATCTATATCTATTGCCCACTATGTGGTGTGTAGAGGTTTTGTGTAGACAAATAGGTGCTATGCCTACATTTGTATTGGATCTTTTTTGACCTTCATCCAATACTAACGTTTATGAAGAGCATTTTTAATATATAATGCCGACCGGACTCAAATCATCTATCAAAAGATATAAAATATTCATTTTCTCCCAGCAAATTTATCATTTGTAGGCATAGCAACTCCATGAGGGGAAAGTAATAAGTAATTAGTAATTAGGACTTATGCACTCATTACGAGAAGTTAGATGTTTGGGATTGCTTCCTCTTGCCTGTTGCCTACCCCCACAATCATGACTTTTGCAGCAAGCCCTAAGTAATAAATAACTCCGAACACCGAACACCGAACACCGAACACCTAACTCCTAAACCTGTCCTACGGAAACAGCCAGCCCTATTTAGGTTGAAAAAAACGGGTAGCGAAATTTTGCGATCGCGTGGGTGAAAGTGCCCTGGCTTTGAGAATCGCCGCCATGAGAAAAGCATAAGAAATTACACCTACAATAATTAAAAGCAAGCCATTAATTATACCTGTAGCATTCCATAAAGCATGTAAGGTGGATGCAGTTAAATAGCCTACCAGTAAGATTTGCCAACTTTTCCGGGGCTTGAGGACTGCTAAACCGACAAAGTATCCCAAATAGCCACTATATGCCATGTGTCCTGGTAAAGAGCCGAGAATACGGGGAATAAGCAATTGAAACCCAGCCAGCAAACCAGCTCCTAGCCCTGCTTGTTGAGCAACATTTTGAGTTACTGCTGGTACATATTGCCCCAAGGTTTCTAACAGGGTAAAACCTACAGCAGAAGCCGTCCCCAGAAGAATTCCATCTAATGGTTCCCACACCCCTATCCGTTCTCGCCACGGTGAAGGTAATATCCTACCAATTAAGAAAGCACCCATAATTGGTAATGCTTTTAACAATTCTTCCATTAAACCCGCTCCAAAGAACATCCGCACAAGTAATTCTCTGAAGGTTATATCTGGAGTTTCAGGTAAACTACCGGGTAGAATGTCACGAAATACAAATATAAATACATCTAACAGGGGACTAAGGAGAATTAGCATTGTTGCTACTCCTGAGCCTATAAGTACCCACCAAGGCTTATGTTTTCCACATAGCAAGTAGATAAAAAAGTAATATGCAGCTAAAGCTATAAAAGTTGCGACTAAAACTTGATTTAATTCTGGTCTATCCAGGGTAGCAAACATTAAAACCACAAATACCACTGTGATAATTCCGGGAATTAGATAAGCCTTGCTAGTTAAATCTTTACCCGTAGAGAGAATCGGAAATAATTGGGTAAAACTCACCGAATCAGTTAAAGATGAATTTGGGTGGCTAGTTATTGGCTGGGAGGGAGTGAAGGAACTTTGTTGAATCGGTGTAGGTGTTCCGGAAGAAACTAACTCATACTCAAACAGAAATTCTGGTCCATCATGACCCAATCTTATACGATCGCCGGGTTGTAGTTCTTGGGAACCTTGCAACCGTTGACCATTTAAATAGGTTCCATTAGCACTATTCAAGTCATGGAGTACCCAATTAATAGCACCATCGGGAGATGTAGATAGGGGACGAAAAGTGGCGTGACGACGAGATACCATGCGATACATCATGGCATCTAAAATAATTTCACAGCTGGGGTCTCGTCCAATTACCATGTCTTGAGTAGGAAGCAGGGGGTAACTAAAATCTGACCCCAAAACTGATCCATTTGCAGACACTAGCCGCACCAATGCATTTTGTCTTGCGTTTTTGCCTGTCATTGAGTGAGAGTGGTTACTAAATTAATTATTTACTTGTTGAACCGCAGGACTTAACCCTAGCCAGATTCACAGCATGGCTAGATACACTATAGCTTCACTTACTGCTAAGAAATTAAAAATTTTGCAGAAGAAAAAGTTTTTGGCTGATTTTACTAAATCTTTATAATTGGTTAATTCGGTACTCAAAAACCAAACTCATAAAATAAATCACAGGAGGTACACTCAAATCGCCGCAGTCTGCGCTAGGGTAGAAATTAGAACTCGATTTGTGATTCAGCGTGCTGCACTGTAAACATCCTATTATTTATCTGTTCTGGGCAGTGACAATTGCCTCATTAACAGCCTGTACCAATAGTTCCATTGGTAAAAATTTGGAACAATCTTTAGCTCCAGATCCTCAGTTAAAAAATAATTCAGCAGTGTTTGGTGCTAAAAATGTCAGCGATCGCCAAAATCAGCTAACAGAATCTAAAATCAAGTTACCAGCAGATTTTCCCCAAAGTATTCCTCTCTATTCTAATGCAAAACTCCAGGAAGTGACACCGGCTAAGGATAGAGATAATGGAGTATCAACCCGTTGGTTAAGCTCCGATCCGAGTAATATTATTGCCAGTTTTTATAATCAGCAGTTGCAGAAAAATAACTGGGAAATTGTCAAACAGCAACAACCAAGGGAAAATTTTCACAGCATTTTGTCAGCAAGGCGGAATGATATACAAGTCAATATTTCTATTCAGCCGCAAAAGGTGACTAATGCTGCAATAAATCAACCAAAAAATGTTACTGAAATACTAATTGAATATCTACCAATTAAGGGAGTAAGTACCATTACAACCAACTCCCCAAGCAATGGTAATAATATTCCTCAGCCAGGAAAATCGGAATTTATTGGACCATTATCACAGAAACAATCAACGAAACAAACTACTAGTAAAATTACACCCAACAATCAGTCACAGACTATTAACGATCTGAACAAAGTACCCCAACAGTTACGCCAATATATCCAAGATTTAGCAGTATTGGGAATTTTTGGCGAGGAATATGACAATAGTAAAAGTAATTCTAGTACTAATTTCAACCTGTTTCAACCGAACCAAACTATAACTAGAAGAGAATATGCTCTTTGGTTAGTGGCTGCAAATAATGCCATGTATGCTAATAGACGAGACAAACAGGTATATTTCGCATCAGTTAGCGATCGCCCGGTGTTTAAAGACGTATCGCCACAAGACCCAAATTTCCCCACAATTCAAGGATTAGCAGAAGCTGGATTGATTCCCAGTTCTTTATCTGGAGATACTAGTGCCGTTCTATTCAGTCCCGACGCACCCCTAACTCGGGAACAATTGTTGTTATGGAAGATACGCTTAGATACTCGCCAAGCTTTACCAAAAGCTAATATAAATGTAGTTCAACAAGCTTGGGGTTTTCAAGATATAGGTAAAATCGATCCCAAGGTATTAGGGGCACTATTGGCAGATCATCAAAATGGGGAAAAATCTAATGTGCGTCGAGCATTTGGTTATACCACCCTGTTTCAGCCCAAGAAACCCGTGACTCGTGCAGAAGCTGCGGCTACTTTGTGGTACTTCGGTACTGAAGGTGATGGTATATCGGCTGTTGATGCTGCGAAATTAAGTAATAAGTAATAAGTAATAAGTAAGGATAGGTGAATATGAACTGTGACTACCGGATTATTTATGGCGCTCCTGCTGCGGCATTCTTACAAGATTTAGCGAAATTGATGGAAACCAATCCGCAATCTTTAACAATGTAATGGTATAAAAACCCACAACATCTAATTTATCAAAAACGTCAAAAAATAAATCATCCCGTAGGGGCACGGCATCCACAATCTTTACCATCATAGAGGAATTTTACAAATGCCGTGCCCTTTCCCGTGATTATGAAGTATGAATTAAAGCTGATGTTTAACCTTTATTCTTGTTTGATATGGATGATGTTTGGCACACTCGTAGTATATTTAACTCACTTGTGCTTCCCAGCCTTTTATACCAGAAGGGTGACAAATAAAAAGATACTTTTTTATAGGATAATAAATTTCCACCGTCTCAATTAAATTATTATCTTCATCTTTGACAACTGAATGATGCTTTAAAGTCAATATATTTGCATGATTATCTATTTTTTCACGAAGAACAAGATAACCTGAAACTCTTACCCAACCTCTATGGCTATTGGCAGAAGCCACTTTACGAGATGCAGCGTGACAAAGGTCATTTTTGTCAAACTGAATATTTTGACAATCTTCTTCCTTCAATGGAACCCTTTCATGCCATTGAGCATTCTCAAGAATATCAAGAATTTGTTGACCGTCTTGTTGTGTGGGTTTGGCTCCATGATTTCCATTGGGTTTATGAAAATGTATATGAGTAAACATAAGAAACTATAGGATTACTATTTGATTTTTGAAAAACACGTAGGGTGTGTTACCACGAAGTGTAACGCACCATCCGGTAATATGGCTTGGTGCGTATAGTCCTTCGGGCATGGCTTCGCTAAAGGCTAAAGCCATAACGCACCCTACAAGTACCTACAAGTACCTAATTTTATTCAAAAATCAAACCGGATTCCTATATAGGATTACTATTTGATTTTTGAAATATAGCAGTACCAAATCACGTTAGGACATTTTCTTAATTCGGGTGAGGTGGGCACGGCATCAGTCAGTTTACAACCTATGGAAGAATATTGTGGGTGCCGTGCCCCTACAGGATAATTGATTTTTTGGTATTCCCCTGGAACGGAAAACTCCAGTTCTCAATCTGGATGAGGTTAAAATGTGTCCTAACCTAAAACCGTAGGGCTATACACCGCTCTTACTCTCTGCGCCTCTGCGACTCTGCGTGAGTAAATTGATACCTGAATATGGCTAATGCCAAGCTTCACCAGCAGCAACGCCGAAAACAGAAATATTTACGTTGTCAATTCTTGCAACTTAGTCAAAACATCCCCAGCATGACCCTTCACCTTTACCTTAGTCCAGATATGAGCGATCGCTCCTTGGGGATTAATCAAAAAAGTTGATCGCACCACCCCCATATATTCTTTACCCATAAATTTCTTTAATTGCCAAACACCATAGGCTTCTGCTACCTGGTGTTCCGGATCACTCAATAAGGTAATTGACAACCCATGCTTATCAATAAACTTACAGTGGGACTTAGTTGAATCTGGACTCACCCCGACAATGGTAGCTCCCAATTCAGTAAAATTACTTTGTAACTCAGTAAAATCTTTAGCTTCCGTTGTACAGCCAGGTGTATTATCCTTGGGGTAAAAATAGAACACCAACCACTTACCCGCAAAATCTTTCAGACTCTTGGTATTACCATCTGCATCGATAGCTGAAAACTCAGGGGCTAACTTGTCTAATTCGGGAATGGGATTCATATCAAAAACTCTTAATATTAACCAAGTTTGGAGGTTTAATTCCCCTGCCTCTATAAGCAGTATGTTTTGTGTCGGGGTAAAATCCCCGTTACAAAACTTAATTACGAATTACGAATTACGAATTATTCTAACCATCTAAATCGCCTTCCATTACCTGTGCGATCGCTTCTCGGGTATTATTTTTAAATTCAGCTACATCAACATATTTGAGAATCGCAATCGCAATCATCATACCAATTGCTTGCATCCCAAACACCAAACCATAGGCTAAAACAGGCAAATCAAACCATAACTTGCCCACATCTAAAACCAGTCCACCACTGAAAGTAGCTAAAGCACGGGATAAGGCTTGAGCAAGTCCCCATGTACCAATAAATGTACCGGCGGTTTCCGCTGCTGTCAGGTCTAACATTAAACTAATGGAACTAATGGTGGTGACACCTGTGGCAAAACCAAACAAAATCAGGGCTAATTTTAATACCGTTTGTTGTTCGGTAAATCCCGCCAGAATAATCAAAATAAAACAAATTGCCACCAACAAACAACCCAGTCTAGCTGTGGCTTTTTTGCCAATTGTGGGAATTATTTTAAATCCCGTAATTCCATAACCAAGCAAAATACCAATTCCCCAGTAGGAATTAAGTAAAGTAGTGTCACCAATGGACATCCCAAAAACTTTAGCACCGTAGGGTTCCAAGACAGCTTCTTGCATAAATAAGCTCAGATTCACAACTGTCACAAATAGGAAAAATATCCCTGTTTGGCGGCTAGCTGTTAATACCTTGAATGCCTGACGAACGGTAATATTTGATTCTGAATTTGCCAATACAGAACGGGTACCATAACGAGAATATTTCTTCTCAACTCTCCAGGTAGCAATTATAACTAAGCCAAATACAATCAAAGGAAC
The DNA here is from genome assembly GCA_030066045.1 of Calothrix sp. MO_167.B12. Classification (GTDB taxonomy): domain Bacteria; phylum Cyanobacteriota; class Cyanobacteriia; order Cyanobacteriales; family Nostocaceae; genus Calothrix_A. The sequence goes on along the minus strand of JASJCJ010000026.1, from coordinate 42,626 downwards.
CATTAAAAATAGGGTATTAATTGATTGTTGTAAAATTTCAATGGGAATTTTGTTGATAGCTGCTGCGGCTGATAAACTAGCATTAATATTGTTATTAATTGGCTCTAAATTATCTAATAAAACTTTCCCTGTAATACCTCCTAAAATAATTCCCACCATTAACATTGACCAGGTAATCGAGACAATTTTAGAACGATTATCCTCGTCGGAAATATCAACTAATAACGCAGTAAAAGGAGTGGAACTAGTACTTAAAGCTAAACCGTAGAGTAGAAAAAATAAACCGAGAATAATTGTCAGACTAATAGTAGGAAATCCCCAAAACCAACCATTAGCATTGTTGACTAAACTCCCTAATTGCCAGACAATTTGAACAGCGATTAAAATTGCTATGCCAAAGAAAGCTGCTCCCAAACGAACATAGCCACTACGATGCAATTTAAACAGGGGCTTTGAATCTGATAGTTGACCAATCCAAACCTTGGCTGGGGCAATGATTTGTGACATGGCTAAAATCCCGGCGGTAACCGAGGCAGGAATAGCCAGTTCATTAATCATCACTCGGTTGAGAACTGCCAGAGTGAGAACTGCCATTAACCCCAAGCCCATATTAAACAAACCCAAACGAAACATTGTTGGTAATGTTACTTTGGGCATTGATGGAGCATGATTTTCAGGAAAATTTTTGCGATCGCCCATAGTCATCGTACATTATTGAAAGGGATTATCCTTAATAGATTTTACCTGTGAGCGTGTGGGCTTCTATCCTCAAGAATAGAAATTTCTGCGTTGCACTTATCTAGATATTGCTATCCCCGACAGTACGTATTCAGCAGACAGTTTCCCTTCCCCGCAGTCCACGGGTACTACATTTTCCAACCCCCGGTTTACAATTACTTTATCAATAATTGTTAAGCTTTGCAATGATGTATTGGAACACACTCGCGTATCTAAATAAAAGCTAAAAAGTAAAGGGAATTAGCTTTTATTCATTAATTGCCAAATATTGTATTTATTTCAATCCCAATTAACATAGAAACTATAGCTTCATATAATCAGGACTAAAACTGCGTATCACAATCAGTGGTTGGCGCGTGATGCTATAAGTCTCATTGCTAGGTTCAAACATTTTCCCAGTGGTTGGGTAGAAACCTAGAAAAATATGCCAGTTGTGTAAATCCTACTAATTTTGGCGTATAACTCCTGCTACATTGACTGCCCTTTGCGGTGAGAGTAAACGCCACCTTGTATAAATTTACAGAAAAACAAAGCAATAATTCTTATGTCACGAGCATACGATAGGGATAATTTTGACTACATTCGTGAGTGTGGAAGCCTTAACCGTAACTCTTCTCATCCAATTCCTGGAGTATTGTTGATTGGTGGTGCAGAAGGAGCTACATCAGGGGAAGATTCAGCCACCCGATGGTTTCTTGAGCGAATAGATGGGGGAGATTATTTAGTTCTACGTTCTGGTGGAATCGGTTCCCAAGCAGCTTGGGTTTGTGATGATTATCGAAATTTTGTTGGTTCATCCGCAGAAATTTCTATTGATAGCCGAGAGGCTGCTAATGATCCAGAAGTGATTGAATATATCCGTGATGCTGATGGTTTATTTATCGCAGGTGGAGACCAAAATGCTTATGAAGATTATTGGGAAGGATCTGATGTAGAAGATGCTATTAACTACCTAATTAAGGAAAAAAGAGTTCCTGTTGCTGGTACTAGTGCTGGTATGGCAATTTTAGGAGAGTATTATTATGCACCTGCCCATGAAGGGGTACTGAGTTCAGAAATTTTGGATGACCCTTTTCACCACAATACAAAGGATATTTATCACAGTGATTTTATTGAAGTTCCCATCCTCAAGAATGTGATTACTGATACTCACTTAGATAGAAGGAATAATAGCCATCCGGAAACAAGATATGGCAGAATTTTCGGATTGATGGCTAGGGTTTTACATAATAATCGCGATCAGCTACCAGTATATGGTATTGGTTTAGAGGAAGGGGCATTTGTTGCTATTGACGAGAAGGGAATTGCTCAGGTATTTGGCAATGGAACCACTGAGGGACAAGATGCATATTTCTTACAAACTAATGGAATATTACCAGAACAACTGGAACGCGATCGCCCCTTAATTTGGGATGGTCGAGGACAAGCGGTGAAGGTATACAAAATATCAGGAACCCCTTCAGGAAGCGGACATTTTGACCTCAATAACTGGTCTACCGCCTCTGGAGGAATATGGGAATATTGGTATACCACTGGTGGTTACTCTGGCTTTAATCGACGCACCATAGAATAGTGCAAATACGCCAATACATTTCACTTTTACACCCCACACCCCATACCCTATTCTTGGTCAGTGGCGTTTAAGGAAGGCAACCCAACATTATCAAAGGTTTGTTGGGTTTCCCTGTCGCTCAACCCAACCTACCATTCTGATTAACTGTCAACCATCAACCGTCAACTGTCACCCTCTAAAATCAATGCAAAATACTCGTCTTAACAACCTATTTGATGCGATCGCCAGAAATATAGGACAATGGTTTCTAAACCCTTGGCGACGAATATCCCTATCAATTGTGAGTTTTTTGTTTGGTTTTTTCATGGGGACAGCAGTGGTAACTACTGCCGGACAGCAAGCAAAACTTGATATTTGGATCGCAGCTATTCTCGTAATTATGACTGAGGTCGGTAGTAAAATACTTTACAGCCGCACTCCTGAACAACAACGTATCCTCTGGGTAGAATCCCTCAACTATTTCAAAGTAGGTCTAATATATAGCCTGTATATCGAAGCCTTTAAACTAGGTTCTTGATACTGATGGAATTAATACAAGGATTCTCTCGTCAATCCAAAATCTAAAATCCAAAATCCAAAATTGAATGACAGCTTGGCTACAGGATATATTTACCACTACAGAGTTAAATCCAACATGGCGACAACAAGCCATAGATAGAGCCTTAGCAGATAAATTCAGAGCAAAAGCCTTTAGTATTACTCCAGAAAATGTAGAGGAAGTCATAGAAACCCGCTTTCATCTGCTGAAATCAATTTATCCTGCTTTTAGGCAATTCTGCCAAACAAATCTACAAATATTACCCCAAGAAATGTTAGGGGTATTATGGGACTACTGGCTACCTTTAGGAATCAAAATTGCATCCGCGCGCCAACATTTAGGACATCCTTTGATCCAGGGAATATTGGGGGGACAGGGAACGGGAAAAACCACAATGTGCGGGGTGCTGAAAATCATTTTGCATCAATTGGGTGATCACTGTTTGAGCTTGTCTTTAGATGACTTGTACAAAACCTATAGCGATCGCCTAATTTTACAACAACAAGATCCCCGTTTAATTTGGCGAGGTCCTCCAGGAACCCATGATGTAGATTTGGGTGTGGATATCTTACAACAAATTCGCCAGGGAAACAGCCAAATTGCAGTCCCTCGCTTTGATAAATCTCTCCATCAAGGTGCAGGCGATCGCACCACTCCCGAAATCGTCCATAATATTGATATTGTCCTATTTGAAGGTTGGTTTGTGGGAGTACAGCCAATCCACCCAGCCGCATTTGATAGTCCACCCCCACCAATTATTACAAATGGGGATAAAAACTTTGCCCGTGACATGAATGCCAAACTTGATGACTATCTACCCCTATGGGAACAATTAGATAGTTTAATGGTGCTGTATCCCCAAGATTATCGTCTTTCCTTAACCTGGCGCAAACAAGCCGAACGTCAAATGATTGCAGCAGGTAAATCTGGTATGTCAGATGCTCAAATTGACGATTTTGTCAACTATTTTTGGCGTACTCTCCATCCAGAATTATTTATTCAACCATTATTACAACCACCAACACCAGTTGATTTAGTCATGGAAATTAACTGCGATCGTGTCTGGACTAAAGTTTATCAACCAAGCGAAATAAGTAATAAGTAATAAGTATAGGACTTGAAGGAGGGAAGGAGTGTAGACGCTCTCAGAGTGTCTTCAGTGAAGGGTAGGAGTAGGGGCGGGGTTTCCCCGCCCGGAGGGAAGGAGTGAATATGAGCCAAAACACATCATCTCATCATATCAAATCCGTTGGCATCGGAATTATATTTTTTTGAACGCAGAGAAGTGTAGAAGGAAGCCCGAAAAAGAATAAAGCTTTTTTTGCTGATATTTTTTATCATTCCGATGTAAGCGGAAAAGATATCACCTATCATCACCTAGTATTACTGAATCGGTGTTCTAGGGTGCAGGTGCAAGATATGAATAAAGGGAGCTTTCCGGCTCCCACTACGTAATATTTTTTCCCTCTTCCACAAATAGAATTTAGAATTTACGTTTAATGTGAATTAAGTGCTGAAACCATTGTAATTACGTTGATAATTCCAAAACCATGATGTTGGGTAAGTCTCAAAACCCTTATTGGATAAGAGAGGTTTTTAATTCACATCAGGAGTAATTTAGAATTATTAGTCCATCGATGAATCGAAGGGCTAATGAGATAAGGAAAACATTTTTTCTCTCCACGGATGAATCCGGGAGTTTGTATCCACTCTATTTTTTGGTCAATATCAGAAACTACCTAACTGTTACCATACCTGATTTATAAACGACACTTCGGGAATTGTTTGGGTTTTGATTATTCCCACTTTCAGAAAATACGGTAGTACTCGGTGATAGCAAAAAAATATATGTTAAACCGAATGCAAGCCGTATGGCAGTAATCAACAAATTACGTATACTTTTGTTCTTCATTATTAGTAGCATCCCTGATGATCGTTTTTGTTATACCCATGAAACTCAGGAATGTCCACTAACACCGCTGCGCGGAAGTCAAACCAATTCGCAATTCGCAATTCGCAATTCGCAGTTACAATCAGTGGGGGCTTGAACCCACCACTGATTGAAGACCGCTAAATTGGAAATTTAGCGGGGGATTGAAACCCACATAATTACCAATTACCAATCACCAATTACCAATTACCAATTATTTGGTCAACCGCTGAGCGGAGCGTCAAAAGTCAAAACTACTGTGAGTGATTATACTCTTAAGAGTGCATGAAAATAGTTATTCACCACTCCTAACAACCAACTCCTAACTCTAGGGCGCAAGCCTTGCGCCCCTACTCCTAACTCCCAAGTCCCAACGGGACTTAAACTAACCACCGGGCTGCATCTTTAGCATGGTAAGTCAAAATTAAGTCTGCACCAGCACGTTTGAAACTGGTTAAGGTTTCCATCACAACTCGTTCTTCGTCAATCCATCCATTTAAAGCAGCAGCTTTAATCATAGAATACTCACCCGAAACATTATAGGCAGCAACGGGTAAGTTAGAAACCTCTTTAACTCGCCAGATAATATCCATGTAGGATAAAGCTGGCTTCACCATCAGCATATCCGCCCCTTCTGCTACATCCAACTCAATTTCTTTAATCGCTTCCCGGGCATTACCAGGGTCCATTTGATAGGTTCTGCGATCGCCAAATTGAGGGGCAGAGTCAGCCGCATCTCTAAATGGTCCGTAGTAAGCGGAAGCATACTTGGCTGCGTAGGAAAGAATGGGTATATCTTGGAATCCCGCTTCATCCAAACCAGCACGGATTGCTTGCACAAATCCATCCATCATCCCGGAAGGAGCAATAATATCCACCCCAGCTTGAGCTTGTGAAACTGCTGTTTTCTTCAATAATTCCAAGGTAGGGTCATTTAACACCTGTCCTGTTAAGTCACCTACTTGCAAATAACCGCAGTGACCGTGACTGGTATATTCGCACAAACAAGTATCGGCAATCACAATTAATTCAGGTACTGCTTCTTTAACTGCGGTGGCAGCTTTTTGCACAATACCGCAATCATGCCAAGCACCTGTGGCTTCAATATCCTTATCCTCAGGAACCCCAAATAAAATAATGGCGGGAATTCCCAAGTCATAAACTTCTTTGGCTTCTTCAACAATCTTATTTATTGACAGTTGAAAAACTCCAGGCATCGATTTGACTTCATTGGCAATTCCTTCTCCCGGAACTGCAAATAATGGGTAGATTAAATCACTTGTATTTAACACAGTTTCCCGTACCATTCGACGCAGTTGGGTATGGGTACGGAGACGACGGGGACGATGAATAGGAAACATAAATTTTTGTAAATCTAAAAGCTAGAATGGACAAAATACAAAGCGTCACTAATGAGAAGTAAATGGATATTCCTGGATCTATCAAATCAGGAAGTTTTTAATTATCCTTTACACTTCTGGTGTCAACGTGATGGAGCGATTTTTTTATTTTACAGGTTGTCTGCTCACCATAGAAGAGATAGAGAAAAAATAATCATATAATGCCTTAATTCAGTATGCTAAATATGATCAAATTAACCATTTAATCTAGTTATTTAGTTATAGATGATAGCTGAATCGTTCCATTTTATATTTTATATTTTGGATTTTGGATTGACCAAAAGATAGACTGGATACAAGCCGTGTGTATTTATCCGTGGAAAGTCAAAAATAAATCTATTGTTTCATTAGCCCTTCGATTTATCGATGGGGTAACTGTTAGTGCAGCTCCGACCCAGGAGGCTAACTGTTAGCGTAGCTCCTCCGGAGGAGGCTAACTGATAACTGATAACTGAAAAGTCCGGAGGTTTGAAACAATGACATAACTGTTTGTTTTTCTCCAGGGATAAATCTGGTGACTTGTATCCAGTTTATTTTCCAGTCATTGTGAGTATGCCTATCAGATATAAATTATTTTTTTCTAGATTACAATTATTGTCAATTGCCAATGTTAGAGAATAATAAAAAATAACTAGAATACCAATTAATCAATACAATAGGAAACCGGGCGAGCAGGTTTTGATATGCTTGCTGTTCCATGAAAAGTAGACAAAAATCTTACTTTTCAGGTTTAACTCTCTTGGCGGTAAACCTCCCGTCTACACCTAGTAAGGCGGTAAGATGAAAGCCGATTAATCCTCTTTTATCACTCGCACTTATAAAAATCCAAAACCCTTATTTTTACGGACTTTTATGAATTTAGGCTTCTCGTAAGCGAAGCTTTCTCGAAGAGTAGAGTAACCCAACAACCAAAAACCTCGGTATTGTTGGGTTACGCTACGCTCCACCCAACCTACATTTATTTTTATTTTTCCAGAGTGACATAAAAGGTTTAAGGGAAAGATTTTTGTTGCTGCTCGCGCACTCTGGCACTCGGGTGCGAGATTAATAGGGGAATAAAGAAGAAAAAAACCAGCCTACCACAGCTGGTTAGTCATAAAATTTTTCTTTGCGTTGTCTTCTCAATCGTTAAAACCCTTGTTTGCGTTCCCAAAACGCAGCAGGTAACGTTTCTTAACATTATTGTAACAGTCAACACAGATTTTTTGGTAAAAATCTCCAAAAAATCTGTATTGGCAACATAGATTACCTGCTGAATTAAGGCATGATGCCATGAATAATTAGCAGTTGTCATCCCCAAAGGACTATCAATTAAGATGTTTGGGTTATATGGTAATGATGAAGATAGAACAAAAGCAAGTTAAATCTAGCTTCACTGAACCACAGTATTTACCCGCAAATCATGAAAATTAGCTTAAAAAAATATAATTTTTTTTTAGAGCAGCTTAGTTAGTTGAGGTTGTCCCCAGATAATACGCTCTTGTTTGTAAATGGCAATTCCTGGTTTGGCTCCCTTGGGTTTGTAGACGTGTTTTGGTTGGGTGTAAACTACAGGTACTTGCTCGCTTTGACGGGCACGACTGTAATATGCAGCGAGGTTGGCTGTAAATTGCAAATCGGTGGAATCTGCAACCGCACCGGGTTCTAAACGCAGCAATACGTGACTTCCGGGAATTTCTTGGGCATGGAACCACAAGTCATAATCCCCGGCTATCCGAAAGCTTAAATAATCATTCTGAATGTTGTTGCGACCAATTAATACTTCAAATCCACTGGGAGTTTGGTAACGGTGAAAATTGCTAATGGCATCTTTGGAACTGCGTCTACGATACTCTGGGTCCTCTAAATATTTTTGTTGAATTAACTCTTCATGGATTTCTTCTAAGGTTTGTAAATCTGCTGAGGATTTGTAATTATCTATTTGAGCGATCGCAGCTTCTACCTGTTGTAAATAATTCATCTCTCCCTCCACATCTGTCAAGAGGGGTTTAACCACATCACGGGCACGTTTGAGCTTTTGGTGCTGTTTGTAGAGGAATTGGGCGTTTTGCACTGCGTTTTTATCTGCCTGCAAAGCAATTTTGACGGGTTCTCCAGTTTCAAAGTCTGGTAGGGTAATTTCTGCCATTCCCGGTTGCCATGATTGCAGGTATGCCATTAATAAATCGGCTTGCTGTCGATACTCATCTGCTTGTTGGGATTGCTGCAATCTATCCACAAAGGTTTGTTTTTTAATCCCCAACTTTGCCAAAATATTACTCAGCTTCTGGCTCAACTGATGGCGTAATTGAGAAAATTGTTGTTGATTGAGTTGATTAATATAGTAGTGATTCAGTAATTCCTGGATATTTCCAACTGTTCCCTCAGCTTGCCAACCCAGGACATTGTATCCCTTAGCGGTGGGTACGGGTTGAAATTTTTCCTCCCCTAATGCTTGCAACCATGCTTGCCAATATGTAAATAATTCTTGCCATGCATCCGGTGTCAAAGTATCTGTGGCGGCATTGGTATTGATATCAGCGCAGTGCAGCATAGATTCGATCAAAGACGGAGACAGTCCACGATAGTTCTGCAATAACCGTTTCTTGATAGCTCCGGGAACCAAGCTCACCCGCTCTTGCCAACGTTGTTGAGATTCCTCCAAGGTAGGAATAGTATTAGTCAACTTGGGTGGTTTTTCGTAAACTTGCCCAGTTAGTAGGGGACGGACACTAGATTTCTTCTCGTTTACTTGGTGGGCGACGGTAATAATTGTATTTTCTGTATCTGTAAGTACCACATTACTATATTTGCCCATTATTTCCACGTAGAGATGATAAAGTATATTCTCTCCCGGACGACGGGCAAACTGTAAATCTACGACACGTTCCCAAGGAGCGATCGCTTCTATGGCAACTAATGCCAAACCTCCCAACATATGTATCAATTGTTGGCTGAAAGTAAAGGTATCTGCTACCCGTGGTGGAGGATCGCCAATGCACATTCTTGCGGCTTGGGGATGCCAACAAATATCTAACCAACCCCTGACTGTTAAAGTTCTTAAGGCTATGGCAATGGTGTAGCGATCGCGTTGGTAAACTTTTTCTAGACGTGATGGTAGCCAGTGAGCGCGGATGTCGCTACAAACTGCTGTGAGGGTGGTAAAATCAACTGTCTGCAAATCAATTCGTTGTTTTTGTAGCTGCTTCGATGGTAAGTATAGCTTGATTGAAATAGCAGATGCACATCAATAAACCTGAAAAGTCGCAAACCTGATTGATATTACAGCTAATCCGATGTAAAAGAACAGCAAATAATGATACTCAAGCGATCGCTAAGATTAATATTTGCTGTAAGACTAATTCCTGGCGTAGCATAATTGAAACTTACGCTGCAATATCTACAACAAAGGCACAACATGAATATGCCTAACAGCTACGCCTAAGTTTTCCTACCTATTTGAGACTCAAACCAATAAAACCGGCTCTTTGCCAACTGGTTGCAAAATTTGCATATATAGTTCCGATAACTGAGCTGCTACACCATCCCAGCTAAACTTACTTTCAACCCGCTTCCTTGCTGCAACACCCAAGCGATCGCGCCATTGGGGATTGTTCAAAATCCTGTCAATCGCCACAGCAAAAGCGTCTGCATCCTGGGGCGGTGCTAATAAACCAGTCTCTTCATTGACAACGGTAAACTGAAGCCCACCCACATCACTAGCTACCACTGGAGTTCCACTTGCCATAGCTTCAATTGCCACTAGTCCGAAGGGTTCGTAATGGCTGGGAACAACGCAAACATCGGCAGCTGTGTAGTAAATGGGTAAAACTTTCTGACTCAGACGACCGGCAAATTGTGTCATTTCACCCATGCCCAATTCAGTAACTATTTGCTCAATACGATCGCGTTCGTTTCCATCACTGTGACCAGGACGACTACCACCGCCAATAATTAGTTGAATATTTTGGGATTGACGCAAACCAGATTTACCCACGGCACGAACTAAGGTTTCTATACCTTTACGGGGGTCAAAACGCCCTACATATAAAACTACTTTGGTTTGAGGATCGATGCCCAATTGTGCCCTCGCTGATTGTTTATCCACACCACCAAACAATTGAATATTTGTGCCGCAGGGGATGACATCAATATTACCTTTACCAGAAACAAGCGATCGCATATGCTCTTTTTCCTGAGGACTAGTCGCCACAACCGTTTCTGCCCTCTCCAATACTTGCTTTTCTATTGCCAACCGTGTATTGGCGATCGCAGGTCTTTTCTGAGTGGTGTTGTACTTCACCACTCCCAAGGAATGATAAGTATGAATCTGCTTACTTCCTTGCATTTCCTGCAACTGCCTTCCTACCCAGCCAGAAAGCCAGTAATTTGTATGAACCAACGGATAGGTAATTCCATTTTCTTGTTGGAATTCGAGAAAATTGTCCACAAATTCTGGTAGATGCCCAAAAATATGATCTCGTGGCACAAATTCTGTTGAACCAGCTTCTAGGCGTATTGTTCGACAATTGGGATGATGGTTGACAATTTTGTCTTGCTCTAAATTTACCCTGCGGGTAAACATATCCACTTGCCATCCTAATTGAGCTAGTGATTCACCCACATGGCGCACATACACATTTTGTCCGCCCGCTTCTTCCTTACCTATTTCAATTGCCGGATCTCCATGCACTGAAATCAAGGCAATATGTCGTTTATTTTCAAAGTTCATAATCTCTTTTTTATTTTCACGCAGCATGATTCAATGCCAGGTTTGTTATCGGCCTACACACCTTAGCCATCGCAAAAGTTTAATTAATATTTATTTTAATTTAATTATGTCAATTATTACCAACTAATTTGATTAATTATAAATATTCCAACGCTCATTTATCTAATTAGTATTTCATTTCTACATAGATTATTTGTGAATATTATCTATGGCACCATTTATTAGGATTTTATTGAACTTTCAAGTCTTTTACGACTTAACAGGGATAGAATATAATTATATGTATTCATTAGTTTAACTATATTATATCCATTAATAAAAGTAATGGTTGATAGCTTATAAAGCCTAATTTACATGATGATTAGATGATATTTGACAACAATATTTTGTTAGTATGCTGCAACTTGCTGCTCTCCAGAAGAATACATCATAGCGGAGTGAACCATCTTTTTCTTTTACTATTTATGGATTTAGCCAACTCATCCATAGATGAAAATACATACTTTAAATAAAAAATATATATACTAAAAGCATAAAGAATAATACATTAGTCAAGTTATTTCAACAATGGTTTCAATATTAGCAATTGATAGTTATTTGATTCCAAAAATATTTTAAATACACTATATTGATGAAAAATTTTTCATGTAAATCATAATATATTCAGGCAAAAGTTACTAACTCCTCAAAGGCACACGCAATGCGCCCCTACTCCTACTCTACGAGAAGCCACTTCGTGTCTACACTCCTTCACTCCATCACTCCCTATTTTCAAGCTAATCCCCCACGGGAACACCCCACAACCAACCATGAAAATATATCTCAAGTGCAGCTCCCAAACCTCAGCTGTCAACCATCAACTAACAACTAACAACTAACAACTAACAACCATTTTCAAGCTAGGTTTCTTTCCCCTAAACCCTACACCCTACACCCCACACCCTCTTCCAAGCTGAGAGGCTAAGACTGCCTTTTACCATCAAAAATGGTGTAATCTGATTGGGGAATGCGTTTGCAGAATACCATGCCCTACTACTGAGGCGTAACGTCTGGTTGTAAAATAATTCCTATGCAATTAGAATTTGTTCCCGTAGAAAAGTTCTACTTTGCCCTTACTCTGGCAGTTAGAACCCTCGAAGATTTAGAACACCCAGATTTAATCAACAGGGTGCGATCGCAATTATGGACAAAATATGGTCAGCCTTCTACAGTGGCTCCCGGCAAACAAAATACATTTAATTATGTCTTCTCTGTCCAAGGAATAGACAATGCTCCTGCCAATCAACTTATTGTTTCCGTCTCCGATTGGCAAAATAAACTACGTCTCAGTAGTGATTACGGGTGGACACTAGATTCAGAACGCAAACCAACCCGTACAGATAAATTCCATCAGCGATCGCAATTTAGTCAGCAGTTGCGATCACACTTACAAGAAAACTTGCAAATTCCTTTTAATTTTTAACAATCCTTGCGGAAAGTTTCCCCAGTTCCATTTCACCTGATAACTTGCACCATCCTCAATAACCACCCGGGATTTAAATCCCATAAAGACCACTAAACAAGCATTTTAGTCTACTTAAGTAGACTTTGTTTATTAGCATGGGAAGTCCATTACTGTGGAATTTGGGCTAATTGAGAATGGTGCCAGTTTTAGTTCACTGCACTGGGGTATGAAAGCAAGGGCAAGGACTTGAAAGCAAAACAAATGCATGAGAAAATACAAATAGTTACTTAACCATCCACATGGCTGCACACGACAGGTGACAGTAGCATACCTTTGTAGTATCCCCAATGTGGCAACGACGAATGAGACGGGAAGCCCCAGACTAGGGTAAGCAGAGTCTGTGGGTACTTCGCTGTTCCTGAGTTGCCAATGCCAACTAATTGGTAGTTTGTGCTGCTAACATTTCTTTGAGCTTTTCTAGCTCTGCAGCCCAGCGAGGATCTGGACGAACCGCATCGGAGTCTCCATGGGAGGAATTATCCCGTGAACGATCGCGACGGGATTTTTTAGAACCTTTCTCGCGACGACCACCTTCTTTAGATGGGCTAGGGGCACTTTGATTTGCAGACTTGCCACTTTGTTCTTCCCCATCCTCTCCCTTCGTGCGTGGCAATGCCTTCTCTATTTTTATGGCAGCATCTTTGAAGAGTTGACCATTATATTTTTCAATAATTTGGTCTGCTTGCTCATCATTGTTAACTGTAATAAAACCAAAGCCCCGACATTTGCCTGTTTTCCGGTCTTTTATTAATTTAGTTGTAACCGCGTCACCTTCTTCTGCAAACACTGCTTGCAAATCTTGGCGATCGATTTCTTCTTTAGGTAAATTACCTATGTATAGACGAACTGACATGAGCTATACCTCCGTAATTGAATCAACAGGATAGGGCAAAAAAATTTTGGCGTTGAAGCTTAAATTCACGGTCGCAATCTTGACCGAAAATGCTGTCAACCAATTCTTTTTTCAAAACTATTAACCTATACAATATAGTTTCTCTCTAGGTTTAAGCTTGTTTGATACTAATGCGTACACAACGCTAATAACACCTTATTTAAACCCCGTCTTTAAGGACGAGACCTTAACTATGAACTTGTAAATCTAGCCATTCGCCAGCTACCAAGGGAAAGATCTTCAATATCCTGATCGGAGAATTAAATACCATTCCCTACCTTATCACGGTCTTATATATGTAACTAGTTCAAACTTTACATTTCCAACTTATTATCTGATAAAAATCGTAGCATAAAATACTTTTTTTCTAAAGTTAGATCCTAAAAAAACAAAAATTAGGCGTTGGCTGGTTAGTTTTTTGCTCTGTTGCACCAGGAAAAGGTTAGTTTTGGTGATGCTACTACTAACTCACTAGTAAATAGATACTCTATCCATAGAATTTAACACTTCTAGTAATAAATTGCAATATTTATTTACATAAAGTATAAGAGACGATCCGCCGAATCGTCTCTTCTGTAATGGTTCTGCACATTAACCAATCAGTAGCAGGTATGCACCCCAAGCTGTTGCAGCGACTGCTATAACTGTGGACAAAATGGGATGGGGACTATTAATAGTTTTGCCGCTTTGGGTTTGTAAAGTGTAAATATCAATCCACGGAGTTGCACCACGTCTGATCCAACCTGTGACAATCACTTGTCGTCCAATCAAATCCTGGGGATTATTAGTTGTGCCCCACCAAGGAATATAGTGTAATTTTACTAAACCCATAGGGGAGCATAAAATCAAGTCTTGCCCAAGGGAATTACCTATTCCTTGACGACCTAGAAGGGTGCCAACTAAATGTATGGGGTTACTATCAATTGGTAAAGCAGTGGGATTACTCAGCAAGTTAGGGAAGCGTTCTTCTGTTTGGATCGTATTAGGTTTAATATCGGGGAAGAAAAAATTTATCCTGATCAAGATACCCACACTTACGCCTATGAGCATACAACCCAAAACAAAAGTCCAATCATCATAGATCCACTTGAGATTTAACCACTTAATGCCATAGGCAAGTTGCCAAACTAACCAAATGAAACCAGCCAAAACCATACCCAAGGGGATTCCCAGCACAGGAGCAATATTTAAGAGAAAAGATTGTGGTTTTAATTTCAAAGATTGTTGGGATTCAATATTAATTTCATTGGCAAGATGCCAATGACGAGCTATTTGACCTATGCTGCGGATGCGATCGCCCATTAAAGGGTGGGTATTATTAATAGTAAACCAATAGCGATAGGGATTGAGATAGTCCCACATCAAGAAGGATTCAAAGGAGATTCGGGGAGCTGTACTACCCAAACTAATACTTTGACGGCAACTAACAGGTATGGCTAGATTCAAGCTTTCCAACTGCCAACTAGTATGTGCCTGTTTTTCAATATCTTTGGCTATCCCCATAGCAATTTTCAGTAATGCTCTGGTCAAACCATTGGGATTACCAGTGGTGTCGCAAGCCACGCGATCGCTATGATAAAGGCGTAGTTGGGATAATAATAAAGCGGTGCTATTAAGTACGTACCACACTCCATACACCAAACTACTGAAAACACTAACTATTTTTCTTCCCCAGGGTAGGGAAATTTTATCTCCCCAGTTAGATACTTGCTGGTATAACTTGTGAACTGGTATGGTTACCAACAGTACCAAAGACATGACCGCAACATCCCAGTGGCGCACATGTGCTAGCTGACTAGCATAAATAGTAGCAATTTCATCAATTTCCAGTTGTTCTAATAAACCATGACTAACCACAATGCGAGTAGTGCGGGGTAAATTACCATAGGCAAAAGCAATGGGTGCAGCTATGGGTAAAATTGACAACTTGGGGAAATTCCACCCTCGCTGTTGGCTATAGCGATGGATAACTCGGATTGCTTCATGGCTATATCGGTTGAGAAGGTCTTTTTCTAAAGATTTTTGACCATACCAGTTTGTTAACAACCAATCCAACGCCCATGGAGAAATACCCAAGGCTACTACAAGTAATAACACCAGGTAATTACTGGGGTCGTAGTATAAAAATTGTAATGGTTTTAAAAAGGGTAATTTTAATAAAACATGATTAGTTGTTCCCATTAACCACTTTAGTAGTTCTCGGAGCACCCAAAACAGAACCATAAATGTCCCGGCACTCAGCAATCGTAACGGGATTAAGCTAATTGGAGGTAGGGGCTGCCACACCTTTGCTCTACCAGCCTTTTGCCATTTGACTGTCGTCACTTGTGCAGGGGTGCGACTTGTGGGTGACAGCTTTTTGGTCTGTTTTTTCGGGGATATTTGATCCACATTCCCATCTCCAAGATTTATATTCTGGGGAGGAGGAGGTGGTGGTGGTGGTGGTGGTGGTGGGAGTTTGATGACTGATTCTGTTGGTGGGGAAGAAGTAATTTTAGGTGGTGGTAGTATCGGTGGTGGTAGGGCTAATGAAGGGGGAATGGGTGACGAGTTGTCAAAGGGAACAAATCCCGTGTCATCCTCGCCAGCAGAGGTTTCTGTTTGACGACGGATTGTCAACTGTTCTAGGGTATTCTCTGCCCACTCTTGAACTTGGGAATTATCACTTGTAGTCAAAGTTTCGCATAATGAAATTGCCTGTGGGATATTACCACTACGGGTGTAAGCAATAACTAATCCTATTTGAGCTTGTAAACCAGTGGGACTAACTTCTGCTTCGGTGACAACTGCTTCTAAAGTAGCGATCGCACTTTGATAATCTCCCTGGTTGAGAGCTGCTAATCCAGCCTCCAAAGAGGATTGGAGATGTGAAGACATATAGCTTCTGAGATTTATATTTGTTTTTAAGTTACCCAATGTGGGGCAAAGGTTTGTCAAACAATTTTGGATTTTAGATTGTAGATTGACCTATCTTTAAAGGCAAGGGAGTGGGGAGTTGTTAGTTGACGGTTGACAGTTGACGGTTGACAGTTGACGGTTTGAGTCCTTTCCCTCCATCACTCCCCCACTCCTTCACTCCATCACTCCATCACTCCCCCACTCCTTCACTCCATCACTCCATCACTCCATCACTCTGACACCGGCTGTTTCCCAGAAACCACTGGAGCGATCGCATTCAATTTTAAATCGGGATGATCGTTTTGCAATTGCTGACAATTCCATTCATTGCGGAATAGTAACACGGGTCTGTCCATGCTGTCTTTAACGGTAGTAGTATTGAAAATACGCCCAATTTTATTTAGTGCTTCCCAACCACCATCAACCCAACGGGCAACGCTATAAGGCAATACATCTAATATAGTTTCTATCCCATATTCATTTTGTAAGCGGAACTGTACTACCTCCAATTGCAATTGACCCACTGCCGCTAAAATTGGGTCTCGTTTAGCTTCATCCACTGAATACATAATTTGTACAGCTCCTTCTTCCCGTAATTCTGACACCCCTTTTTGGAATTGCTTGAATTTGGAAGGGTTGGGATTTCTGAGCATGGCAAATAGTTCGGGGGAGAAGTAGGGAATACCTTCATACTCCAATTTTTTACCCGTGTAAATGGTATCACCAATGGCAAATACCCCAGGATTATTTAAACCAATGACATCACCAGGATAAGCTGTATCAATGGAAGCTCGTTCTTGGGCAAAAAGCTTTTGAGGACGGGATAGGCGAATACTTTTACCAGTGCGAGCATGATTTACTGTCATATCTTTGTCAAACCTGCCCGTACAAACACGGATAAATGCCACGCGATCACGGTGTTTGGGGTCCATGTTTGCTTGCAGTTTAAACACAAACCCGGAAAATTCTGGATAGGTAGGAGGAATTTCACCCAGAGTACTATTGTGAGTTCCCGGTTTCAGGGCATAATCTAAAAAGTTCAACAAAAACAGCTCCACCCCGAAATTGGTCATGGCACTACCAAAGAATACCGGGGTCATTTTTCCTTGATGAATTAAGGATAAATCTAGCTCTTCCCCTACCCCTTCTAAAAGTTCAATGTCATTTTTGAGTTGGTAATAGAGGTCTTGTTCTAGTAGCTCTTCAATTTTGGCATCTCCCAAATCCACTATGGTATCTACAGCTTCCCGACTACCGTGGGCACTACGTTCAAACAAGTGAATCTGTTCTTGATGGCGATCATATATTCCTTTAAAGCGATCGCCCATACCAATGGGCCAATTCACTGCATAGGTCTTTAAACCCAATTCCTGCTCAATTTCATCTAATAATTCTAGGGGTTCCCTACCCGGGCGATCGAGTTTATTGACAAAGGTAAAAATAGGAATACCCCGCAATTTACACACCTCAAACAACTTCCTTGTCTGGGGTTCCAAACCTTTAGCCGCGTCAATCAACATCACCGCATTGTCTGCTGCTGCTAAAGTCCGATAGGTATCTTCACTAAAATCTTGGTGTCCGGGGGTATCTAACAAATTGATTTGACAGTTTTGGTATGCAAATTGCAATACCGTGGAAGTAATAGAAATACCCCGTTGCTGTTCCATCGCCATCCAGTCAGAAGTTGCCTTCCTCTGTGCCCGTCTGGCTTTTACCGAACCAGCTTCATGAATTGCACCTCCATATAACAGCAGCTTTTCTGTCAGCGTTGTCTTACCCGCGTCCGGGTGGGAAATAATGGCAAAATTACGCCGATGTTCAACTGCTTGATGTATTTCTGTCTGAAGTTCAGTTGACATAATCAAGTTGATTTGGTTATTACTTAAGTTAACTTTATTTTTTCCTTTATTAGGGAGTCATTTAATCTTAAAACAAGGATGCTCGCGATCGCTTCGTAATATGATCAATGAATTGACTCTCCGCGCCATAAAGCCAAGGGGTCTACAGTAGATTTACAATTAGGCCAACTTCGCAACTCAGATTCACTTCCCAACTCCCAATTTGGTGGTTCAAGACCCAATCCTAAGCATAAATGCCATAAAATTTCTGCAAAGCGACGATTATGACCAAATTCACCCAGATGGGCATGGGCATATTCATGAACCACTATACTTAACCAATCTTCTGGTGCTATGCGACCAATATCAATCATAATTGTGATGGGGTTAGTTAATATATTACATAACCCATCAATTCCCAATGATTGAGCTAGAGGTACTGCAAATATCTGAATATACTTGCGTTCATGGGGATAGAAACACTCGTGACAGGCTTGCAAATACAAATTTAGCTCTGTATTTACAGTATCAATATTTTCACCAATCCAAGTACAAATGGGGATGCGATCGCGTAAATTATCCATCGCATCCACCATCCTTGGCTCTAGGGCTAACTGTTGTACCTTACGCAAGTACTCTAAGCCACGAACGCAAGTACCATTACATTCAAGAGCATCTAACAAGAAATTCAAGAATTTACCAGCCTAAAACGGAATACAACTGTTGTGCTTGGGGAATATTCTGAGTTACATCAGAGGTATTCCCAACAGCTACATTTTCTGTATCTTCTACCCTAGTTTCCGCACAAAAGGATGCTGTGTTAAACCCTCCAAATCTCTTCACTGTACTGGTTCTTAGTCGGAGATTGGGACTAGGGAACCAAAATCGCTCTATGGAACTCATAGTTTCATATTCTGTTGTCAACACCAATCCATCTTCTTCATCCATGTGGAAGCGGCCAACTACAGGCACAATTTCTGCATAACCCCGCTCGCGGAGCAATCTCCCTTGTCTGGGTTCATCAGCTTCTGGGATGATTGCAAATGCAGTTTTACCTTCATGGTTTTCTTCGTCTTGCCGATCCCAAGCCATAGTTCCCAACCAACGTACCCGAGAACCACCAATGGACAAGCTGGGGTCAATTTCGTGCATCTGACACAAGGCAATAATTTCTGGGTCATCTGCAGCCAAAGTTTCTACCAAAATGTCTGATTCTCCCAGTTCTGAGCGCTTAAAAGCCAGGTGATGGGTTGTTCGGGAAGATTTCCATCTACCAGCACTCAGCCGAAAAAATTGCATTGCATCCATCAATTGTAATAACTCCTGCCAATCTAATTTTGAGGTATTCGTTTTCAGGTATTCGTTTACTTTTATTTTATTTTTTTGCCATTTTGTATGAATTGTATCTGTTTTCAACATCCATATCCACTTAATATTCATAAAAAATTATGGGGAGAGACAAAGTAAGTACAAATACTACATGGACTTCATTTGTTAATTTTGTTTACTTATATTCGCTATAACTTGACAAACTAGACAAACACGTATCCATATGTTAGACTTCATGAATAACTGTAAATACAATACGAAAACCGTAGTTCTTTCTCTGTATTGAAATTGAAAGACAACTAATCAAGTAAAATCAGGAGTTAAAAATGATGGAATTTCCTACACAGTTGAGTTTAGAACAGCAGTTCCGCTTACAAACTCTCAAAGAGCAAGTCAAAAATTTGAGTCAAGAGGAAGCTCAGAATTTTCTGTTAGAGGTATTACGCCAGATGATGGTTAAGGATAATTTGGTCAAGCATTTACTCAAACAAGCCTAGGCTAAGTTATGAGATGAATGACCGAATTAGCAAAGGGAACGCAAATAGCCTTCATTCCTGCGTAGGAATGAAGGTAATTTTTTTATTGGTAGAGACAAGAGGGAAGGAGGGAAGGAGTGGAGGAGTGAAGGAGTGGAGGAGTGGAGGAGTGAGGGAGGGGAAGACTCAAACCGTCAACTGTCAACTGTCAACTAACAACTCCCAACTCCTAACTATTCTGAAAATTATCAAGCAATGTGGGGAAATATTACAGATTATTGCTTTGTTTTTAATTATCGAGACTCAAGTCACACCTATCTCCTATGTTCATAATTGACATTGTCAAACGACAAGCAATGTAGTCTGTTATTTACTAAGGAGAGCTCAATGCTTGATGCTTTTTCTAGAGCTGTAGTATCAGCAGATGCAAGCACCTCTTGCATCAGTGGCGATGATATCGGCAAACTCCGTGGTTACTTAAATGCTGCTAACAGAAGATTGGATGCAGTAAACGCGATCGCTAGTAATGCTAGCTGTATGGTTTCCGATGCGATCGCTGGTATGATCTGCGAAAACCAAGGTTTGATCCAAGCTGGTGGTAACTGCTACCCCAACCGTCGTATGGCTGCTTGCTTGCGTGATGGTGAAATCGTCCTCCGCTATGTAACCTACGCTTTATTAGCTGGTGATGCTTCTGTATTAGATGATCGTTGTCTCAACGGTTTGAAAGAAACCTACGCAGCTCTAGGTGTACCCGCTACTTCCACCGTGCGTGCGGTTCAAATCATGAAGGCTCAAGCAGCTGCTCACATTAAGGATGAACCCAGCGAAGCTCGTGCAGGTGCTAGACTACGTAAAATGGGCAGCACTGTAACAGAAGATCGTTGTGCTAGCTTGGTTGCTGAAGCTTCCGGCTACTTTGATCGCGTTATTTCCGCTTTAAGCTAATCGCGAATCGCTATGGGCTAATAGCCAATTCGCTACTAGCCAAGTGAACTGAAATCAACACCCGATCAAATCCAATCTGGAGATAATAAAAATGAAATCAGTTGTTACTACGGTTATTGCCGCTGCTGATGCAGCAGGTCGTTTCCCTTCCACTTCTGACCTAGAGTCTGTACAAGGTTCCATCCAGCGTTCTACTGCTCGTTTAGAAGCTGCTGAAAAACTAGGCAACAATATTGATGCAGTAGCTAAAGAAGCTTACGATGCTTGCATCAAGAAGTATCCTTACTTAAACAATGCTGGTGAAGCTAACTCCACCGATGTATTCAAGACCAAGTGCCATCGTGACATCAAACACTACATGCGTCTAATCCAATACTGCTTGGTTGTTGGCGGTACTGGTCCTTTAGATGAGTGGGGTATTGCTGGTGGTCGTGAAGTATATCGTGCTTTAAACCTACCTACTGCTCCTTACGTTGAAGCTTTAAGCTTTGCTCGTAACCGTGGTTGCGCTCCTCGTGACTTGTCTCCTCAAGCATTGACTGAGTACAACGCTCTGTTAGACTACGCTATCAACTCCTTGTCATAGTTGGTTCTGTGGTCACTAATATCTAATTAAAATTTAGGTATTTGATACCTGGGAATTTTTAGGACATTACTTTGCTGTTTAAGGTTGAGTATTGCTCTGAGAGTTCCCAGGTTTGTTTTGTCTAACTTGAAAATGGTTGTTGGTTGTTAGTTGTTAGTTGTTAGTTGTTAGTTGATGTTTGACAGCTTAGGTGTGGGAGCCGCACTTGAAATATTTTCATGCTTGGTTGTGGGATTTGACCGTGTAGACGCGCGAAGCGTGGTTTCTCGGAGAGTGGGGCTAACTTGAAAATATTTAATCAGCGCGGAGTAGGGGCGCATTGCGTGCGCCCTTGAGAAGTTAGTCACAAAGCATTTTCAGATCCTTGGTTGTGGGATTTGACCGTAGGGGACTAGCTGGAAAATAGGGGTATTTTCATACTCTGGTGTCAGGAAACCTTGTAGAGGTGTTGCACTGTAACTTCTCTACATCCGGATTGATAAGCTGTGGCGTATTTAATTTGTATATTGGACGCGGGCTTCCCGGCCCGCACTACAATCATTTAACATTTTCGTTTTATACAATTTAGCTGCGTAGCAGCTTATTTAGTTTTATTTATAGGAGTTAGGAATAGTGATTTAGCTCCATGATAAAATATTTTCACTTCTGATTTATTCAGCCTCGTTACTCTGAGTATCTCTGAGGTGATGTTAAAGCCACTATTTTGGAAATCATAACTTTTGTTATGTAGGGGACTGGCTCAGGAACTTCAAGATTGACAGCTAAGTTTTATGGATAAACGCTTTTTCAAGCTATTTAATCTCACCGAAGAAGAGGCTATAGGCCTGTTAGATACGCCTCTAGATAAGTTGGGAGAAGATGACTCTCGCTACATTGCTGCTTCTCACTTGATTAATTTTCCCACTGAGGCTTCTATTAATGCTCTCATTAGAGCAGTACAAAATACTGAGCCTTCACTGGAAAATCGGATTGTGCGGCGAAAATCTGTGGAGTCCCTGGGAAGGTTAGAAGCTACCCAAGCATTACCAGTAATTCGGAAATGTCTGGCAGATGATGATTGCTATACGGTGGAAAATGCTGTGTGGGCAATTGGGGAAATTGGTACTCAGGATGCAGATATCTTGGAAGAAATGGCCCAGTTGTTAGATAAACCAGAACAAACATATCGGGTAATTATCCATACCCTGGCAAAGTTGGACTATAAGCCTGCCTTGGAACGAATTCGTAAGTTTGTAAACGACGATGATAAGACCATTGCCAGTGCTGCGATCGCTACCATCTATAGATTCACTGGCGATCGCTCATCTATGGATCAGGTGACTGATTTTTTACAACATCCCAACGTGTATGCCCGGAGATTATGCATTCAAGATTTGATTGATGTTCGGTATTATGATGCCATACCAGAGATTACTAAATGCCCAGTCTCTTTGGTATTTCGGCTACGGGGGATTCGGATGTTAGCAGAAGCAGGGATTCCAGATGGAGCGATCGCTTTTGCAGATATTGAACCATACTTAGATAGGGTGATTTGCGATCATCCCCAAGACTTGACTTTAATCCATGAATATGATCAAACTCCAGGGCTGGAGTTTGCCATTCGCGAACTATATGAAACTGATTTTGGACGTTGTTATCTGGCAACACAAACTTTATTAGATACTTATGGTGATGTTGCCAGTGAAGCTTTAATGGCAACTTATGCCCAGGAAGCTCACAATGACTATGGGGCACATTACCATGTGGTTAAATTATTGGGATGGTTAAAATATGCTCCCGCCTATGATTTATTTATAGAAGCATTGTACAATCGGGAGCCCCAATTTCAAAAATCCCGGACAGCAGCAGCTATTGCTTTGGGTGAGTTGGGTGATCCCAGAGCTATTCCTGAATTGAAAATCTGTATGGAAACTAAAATTTGGGATTTAAAATATGCCGCCTTAATAGCTTTAGAAAAATTGGGCGACACTAGCGTTCACGAAATTGCTGCTAATGACCAAGATTGGATAATTAGGGAGAAAGCAGGAAATATATAATTTTGTTTGCTGAAAAAAATATTAAGCGAGTTCAACACAGAATCTACAAACACTGTGTCAACCCCAATCCAAAATCTAAAATCCAAAATCTAAAATCGAATGACTCAAGACGCATTTTTTCAACAATTAAAACACCCCAACCCCAACTTACGGGAACGTGCCATGTGGGAAATAGTTGATACTCGTGATGAAACTACAATCCCTAGATTAATGGGGATTCTGGCGGATGAAGATGTGGTTTATCGACGAGCAGCTGTTAAAACCCTAGGTGCGATTGGTGCGGATACGGCTCCCCTGGTGGTGGAATCTTTACTCAACAGCGATAATGTTACCATCCGGGGTAGTTGTGCTAAAGCCTTGGCTCAGATTGCGGTTAACTATCGAGAGGAACCTTTTCCTGTTGAAGGTTTAGAAGGATTGAAAAAATCTCTCCATGACCCCAACCCTGTGGTACATATTGCATCGGTAATGGCATTAGGGGAAGTGGGTACTCCTGCCTTTGATATTTTAATAGAAGCACTAAATACTACTGATAATGTAGCATTAGCTGTGGCGATCGCCAATGCATTGGCTTCCATTGGTGATGATAGGGCAAAAGCAGTACTTACCGAGCTTGTGAATGATGAATCTGTAGATATCTATGTAAGGGAAACTGCAACTAGTGCTTTATCTAGGTTAGAACTGATTATGAAGAATCAGCCAACATAATTGATCAGAAGATGGCATACATTTAACGAGTATTAGAAATCGCAGGCCAGCACATAAAGGATAGCAACAGAGGAATGGATTGCCTTATTGTTTGTCTTTGTTTGTCTTTTCTTCTACCTCAAATGGAGTAAGAGTACTTCCGTTACAGCAACCGCCAGGGGTAAATCCGGGGTTCAAATAGTCTGATAGACGTGACATACTCCACACACTCCCCTTCGGGTGAGTGTGGGCTACGAGCGCGACTCCAGGCAACCCTGGACATTGACTGAGCTTTTTTAGACAGGGCGTCTAAAGAAAGAATACCAGTTCTGGTTGTTTGGAATAATCCAACTAGGCAGGACATTGTAGGCATGGGAGAGTAGATATAAGACGGGCAAAGTCCGCTATCTACGCTCTTTTTCCCAGAATCCCACGGATAGAATCCGTAAGAGTATATCAAAATAAAGAAATTTGCTCATTCGGGGGTTTAAAGCCCAAATGCTGATACGCCGCAGGCGTTGCCACTCTTCCCCGTGGAGTCCGACTCAAATACCCAATTTGCATCAAATAAGGTTCATAAACTTCTTCAATAGTTTGAGTATCCTCACCCGTTGCCGCAGCAATGGTTTCTAAACCCACAGGACCACCATTAAATTGTTCAATAATTACACTCAACATCCGCCTATCCGTCCAATCCAATCCACAGGGATCGACTTGAAATAGTTGCAGTGCCTCTCCTGCTACACTTTCATTAATCTCACCAGATGATTTCACTTCAGCATAATCGCGGACTCTTTTTAGTAATCTATTTGCTATCCTGGGTGTACCGCGAGAACGACGGGCAATTTCTGTCGCCCCATCTTCCGCCACCGGGGTGTTCAATAACTGGGCAGTTCGCATCACTATTTGGCTCAATTCATCCACTTCATAGAATCTTAACTTTTGTATCAAGCCAAAGCGATCGCGTAAAGGTGAAGTTAATGCCCCCACCCTGGTTGTTGCTCCCACCAAGGTAAATTTTGATAGGGGTATGCTCCGTGTCCTGGCACTAGGACCTTTTCCCGTGGTGATATCCAAGCGATAATCTTCCATTGCTGGATATAAAATTTCCTCAGTCATCCGAGAAAGGCGATGGATCTCATCAATGAAGAGAATATCCCCCGGCTTGAGGTTGACTAATAGTCCCATAATATCCCTAGGACGTTCCAAGGCTGGGGCACTGGTAATTTTATAATTAACCTCCATCTCGGAAGCTAAAATCATTGCCATAGTAGTTTTTCCCAATCCCGGAGGACCATACAAAAGTAGATGATCCAACACCTCTTGGCGAGACTTAGCAGCTTTAATAGCAATTTCTAATACATCCTTTAAATCCTTCTGCCCAATATAATCAGCAAACCTTTGGGGACGAATACTCTCTTCTGGCTTTCCCTGTTCGTCATCCCTAGCTTCGGGACGTAAAACATTCTCGGTTTGAGCTTTGTTTGCTGAGTCCCGACGCTTTTTGGGTTGTTTACCGGGTTCTTGGGGCTGTTTTTTAGAGGAGATAATCGCCATGGTTCCGCTGTTGAATTGGATTTTAGACTGGTTTGGGAGAATGGCAAGCCGCGCGAGTCTAAGAAGAAACACGGATGCGAAAATTTTCTTTCTAGAGTGCCCCCGCCCATTTAAAATTTAAATTTCGGGGAATACTCAAGAGTAGAAAATTGATCATGCTAGCTAAGAGAATCTTACCTTGCTTAGATGTGAAAGCGGGACGAGTTGTAAAAGGAGTTAACTTTGTCGATATTAAAGATGCCGGCGATCCGGTGGAAATGGCAAAGATTTACAACGATGCGGGGGCGGATGAGTTAGCGTTTCTAGATATTACAGCTACTCATGAAGAACGAAATACCATTATTGACGTGGTGTACCGTACTGCTGAACAAGTCTTTATTCCCCTGACTGTTGGCGGTGGTATCCAAACCTTAGAAAATGTTAAAGCTTTGTTACGAGCCGGAGCAGATAAGGTTAGTATTAATTCTGCTGCGGTACGCAACCCTGATTTTATTAATCGCGCTAGCGATCGCTTTGGTAATCAATGCATAGTCATTGCCATTGATGCCAGACGCAGAAATGATCCCAACAACCCTGGTTGGGATGTATATGTGCGTGGTGGGAGAGAAAATACAGGTATAGATGCCCTACAGTGGGCACAAGAAGCAGAAAAACGAGGCGCAGGAGAATTATTGGTGACAAGTATGGATGCTGATGGCACTCAAACCGGTTACGACCTAGAGTTAACAAGAGCGATCGCACAAGCAGTACAGATCCCCATAATTGCTTCTGGAGGTGCTGGCAATTGCCAACATATATATGATGTACTCACCACAGGCAAAGCTGAAACCGCTTTACTCGCCTCCCTACTACATTACGGACAGCTAAGTGTAGCAGAAATCAAGAACTATTTGCGCGATCGGCAATTACCAATCAGACCCATTTCTTAAGCAGGCATTAAGGTTCCTAACCACAGCCCATGTGGTTCAGGACAGCTATAGAAAACAGTGTTACTATTAGTAAAGAAACGTTAAGTTTTATTAATTTTAGTATGTTAATACCTCTTTTATTTGTAGATGTGGCACTAGTGGCTTGGTCGCTACATCTAATGGAAAAGGCCTACGAACATAAAGAGTTCTCTTTTATGTTAGCAGGTCTATTGGTAGCTGTAGCTGCTGCGGCAATGATGGTTGTCTACTTTCTGATGGGTCATTGCATGAATTATTTATTGCAAGTTTCTTAATGAAAAATTAAGATTTCCAGTATATAATCGCGTGTATTGACAAAAAGCCTAAAGTCCAGTTATAATCACAGGTGGACTTCTTGGGGTTATAGCTCAGTTGGTAGAGCGCTGCAATGGCATTGCAGAGGTCAGCGGTTCGAACCCGCTTAGCTCCATTTCTAAGTTAAATTATTTTTGTCAGTTTTAAGTAAGTATTGTCCAGCTTGACAGCTTCAATCAAAGGTTACCTGTTTCTCTGGCTTTCAGGCATGAATTTTATTTTGAAAAGATTATTGTCCAGAGTTGAACACAGTTTTAACCAACTTTGGGGGTTAAATTCCCCTGTTTCTACAAGCAGCACGTTTTGCGTCGGGGTAAAATCCCCGTTGCAAAACGTAATTCTACATTCTTTTAACCAACCTTGAGGGGTTGAATTCCCCTGCTTCTATAAGCAGCGCGTTTTGCGTCGGGTTAACATCCCGGTTTCAAAACCTAATTCGTTCATTCTACATTCTTTTAAATATAGCGGTTTTCAGTTGAGTAGAATACAAAAGCGGTAAAATAAGACTAGGGTGTATCTATAATATTTTTATGAAAGCTTACAACCAAAACCTACGTCAAAAAATCATTAATGCTTTTCGTAATAGAGAAGGTTCGTATCGAGAACTTGTTAAACGGTTTCATGTAAGCTTGAGTTTTGTACAAAGATTAATAGATCGTTATTTAGATACAGGTTTGATAGAGCCATTGCCACATAAGAGTGGTAAATTTATGGTCAGGAGCTTGGGTCGTTATCGATAATTTTAGTTCTCATAAAGTAGCAGGAATTAAAGAAGCAATTGAATCAGTAGGTGCTAATTTAATTTATTTATCACCCTATTCACCAGACTTTTCTCCAATTGAAAATTTTTGGTCAAAGGTTAAAGAGTTTTTGCGTTCAAAAGAAACTAGAACTTATCCTGATTTAGATAAAGCAATTACGGAAGCTTTTGAAACTGTCAGTTTAAGTGATATTTTTGGTTGGTTTCAACACTGTGGTTACTGTATTCCATCCAACTGAAAACCGCTATAGTTATTGTCGAAAAGAATAATCAAGCAAATCTATCAGAATACATAATAATTACTATTGTAATATGCCATAGTAGCACTCCTTTCAAACTACCCGATCCCGAATTATGGTGCAGGAGGATCTAAGTGTATTCAAGATTTAAGTACATTAAGTTTAAAGGTGACAACCAACACCAATAGGGAAGGATGGTGAAAATTTATCTGATATGCAATCGCCTATATTTTCCTGTGGTTGTAGTTTGAAAACACGCCCTAGAAGGGTACTAGAAGGGTATCTTGAAAAAAAGGGTTGACAAGACATTTAATTTTTATTAATCTAACCACAAAGGGTTATTTTGCTACCTCGCGTTCTGTAGGAGGAAAATGTAAACAAGTATTTTTGTTTTATTAAATCCAAGTGACACTTATGCTTTATGGGTACAATTACCGCTCCTCATATGTGGGTGGAATTAGGATAATTGTCAGCCTCCTTAGGTTCTCAAACATACTTTTATTAAATTAAGCCCCTAAAATAGCCATTTCAAAACAGCCATTTTACTTTATATGAACTACCTACGTGTTCATTTTTAGCTATGCACTAGGTTAGTAATTTATCATATCTCATATCACGTGTGGATGAACACTTATAAAACCTCACCTATCTGCCGCAACCTTTCCTTATTCTAGGCGCGTAGCATCTTCGTGTGAGGTTAGGAGAGAGCGAAAGAGGGTTAGAGTGAGTCAAACAAGAATTATAAGTAATCATCCGGACTTGATATAAAATCTTTTACCCTTGTAACAAAAAGAATTGTTGTAATTTAATTGCTTAGTATTAAGAGTCAAAGCTTAATTTTGCGGCAAAAACTAAGTACTATCATGTAGTGCGATTGTGTCACGTTTAAACTTTTCGTTGTTTATACGCTTAGGTATAAGATATGAGATTTGGTAAACTTACCGTTAGAGTTTGCTGGCATATACTCACGCAAAAGGTGTGCCATCCACGCTTAACGACATCAGTTTCGTTGCGCCGTGACAAACCATTCAGTTAATCAGATGTTAATGCTGGGTAACTGTTCCTAACAATCAATTCGGTATCTGTCACCGGATACTGTTGTCACCCGTATTGTTTCTCCGATGGAAATGCTACGCGGACAGGGTTAGAAAAGTAGTTCTGACAAGGAAGGAGGTTATCATCCCTAGCAGTAGGTTGGTTACTGTTTGTGCCTAGCTGTCTATACTTTCCCATATATATTAGACATATCCGAAAAAGAATATAAAAGCCTTGTGTAGTCAGGGTTTATATCTCATTTCCGGAGATATCCATTAGTTAGTATTGCTATTGCAATCAAGACCCGACCCTTGCTCTCGTCCTTTAGTTCCGGAGACTTCTAGCAAGGAATATCAAGGCTATAGGGTTCTAGTTCTCATTTTTTAAATTGCTGGAATACCAGTTCCTCTAGGAGGTAAGTAATATGAATGCCATGAATTTAGCATATAAATCTTTGATAGAGATTATCAATTATAGGGCGCAATATCAGCCTGATAAACAAGCCTATATCTTTCTCAAAAACGGAGAAACAGAATCAGGAAGTCTTACCTACAGAGAGTTAGACAGACAAGCAAGAGCGATAGCACTCCGTCTTCAATCTTGGCAAGGAGAACGGGCTTTATTGCTATATCCTTCTGGATTAGAGTTTATTACAGCCTTCTTTGGCTGTTTGTATGCTGGGGTAGTAGCGGTTCCAGTTTATCCTCCCAGACGTAATCAGAAATTATCTCGGTTGCTTTCTATCGTTAATGATGCCCAAGCAAAGATAGCGCTGACAACCACATCAATACAGTCTGAGATTGAGAATAGGTGGGAAGAGGAAGCAGAGTTAGCCCAGTTGGAGTGGTTAGCTACAGATACTGTTGCAGCTAATGGGGAAGAATTTGTTCCTACATCACTTACATCGGAAAGTTTAGCATTTTTGCAATATACTTCTGGTTCTACAGGAACACCCAAAGGAGTGATGGTGACTCATGGGAATATCATCCACAATCAGCAGTTGATTCAACAGGCTTTTGGTCACAGTGATCAGAGTATCGTTGTTGGTTGGTTACCTTTATTTCATGATATGGGATTAATTGGTAACGTTTTACAGCCAATGTATCTGGGAATTTCTTGTATTCTGATGCCTCCAGCAGCATTTTTGATGAACCCCATTTGTTGGTTAAAAGCGATTTCTAAATATAGAGCGACTACTAGTGGTGGGCCAAATTTTGCTTATGAACTCTGTGTCAGAAAAATTAAACCAGAGCAATTAGCTAATCTTGACTTGAACAGTTGGGATCTAGCTTTTAATGGAGCAGAACCATTACGAGCAAAAACTTTGGAGCAATTCAGTGAAAAATTTGCTCAATGTGGTTTTAACTACAGTGCTTTTTATCCTTGCTATGGCATGGCAGAAACTACCCTGTTGGCTACAGGTGGAGACAAGACCCAAAAGCCAATAATTCAAACAGTATTGGCTGATGATTTAGAAAGAAATCAGATAGTAAAGGGTTCGACATTGTCTAAAGACAGTCGAATGATTGTAGGATGTGGTCATCCTCACCTAGATATAACAGTCTATATTGTGAATCCTGAGTCATTAACTAAATGCGAAGAAGGACAAGTAGGAGAAATCTGGGTATCTGGTAGTAGCATTGCTTCTGGGTATTGGAATCGCTCTTCAGCAACAGAAGAAACATTTCAAGCTTATCTGAAAGATACAGGGGAAGGGCCATTTCTTCGCACAGGAGATTTGGGATTTTTGCTAAATGGCGAGTTGTTCGTTACAGGGCGACTCAAGGACATGATTATCATCAGAGGACAAAACCATTATCCCCAAGACATTGAAATGACTGTTGAGAAGAGCCACCCAGCACTGCGACCTAATTGTGGAGCTGCTTTTATGATAGAAATCAAGGGCAAAGAGAAACTGGTCATTGTTCAGGAGGTAGAGCGAACCTACTTACGTAAGCTGGACATAAATGAGGTAGTAGGAAATATCCTTGAAGCAGTAGCAGCAGAGCATTCTCTACAGGCTTCTGCTGTAGTATTGGTTAAGACTGCTAGTATTCCCAAGACTTCCAGTGGAAAGATTCAGCGTGGTGCTTGTCGGGCTCAATTTTTGAATGGAAGTTTAAATGTAGTGGAGGATTGGAGCGAAAATCCTGAATATAAATCCAGATTTATCTCTCTTCATACTGAAATTGACTCTGTATTGCAAAAAATATCAAGCAACAAACAGACAACAGAGTTTAGTTCAATCACAACTGGAAACTCAAGCCCTCAATAAGTTAAGGTGTTGCATAAAATTATTATGACTGTCTAATAGGGCTTGCCGTAAAATTCCTTTGGTGGGGGTAGGGAACTCTTAACAATTTCACCCCTATTATTTCCATTTTTTGGGATCTAAAAATTTTCAATGCAAGATTTTTAAACCTCGAACCCCTATTTCCTTGCACTTTCTCCGGAGAGAATAACTGTAAAGCATTGATAAATCAATGTTTTATAGTTATTCAGCAGACCCTAATTAACTCTATGTGACAGTTTGATGAAAAATGTGCCAGTTGCCCAATCTAATGTCCGCTTAAACACTTATAATTAAATATAGGTTGGATGCAATAAATTGTAGGCATACACCAACGGTAAACTACTCATTTAATAAGCCAGTATGGTTTTAAACTTTGTCCCTCAACCTAAGCTACAAATCGCAATTGATTATAAGTGATTATCCTGACTTGATATAAGTCATGATTATGCTAAATTGGCGATTGAAAACGAAGAACATTAACACATTAACAACTAAAAAAATGAAAATCGAAAACAGCCAAATTGATACAATGTCTGCGAATGTAACAAGTGATCGCGCCACTGTCAAAGAACTACCCACACAAATAGAAATTCAAAATTATATAGTTAAATACTTGGCCGAACTTCTAGAAGTAAAACCAAACAGAATTGATGTCACTCTTCCATTTGATCGCTATGGATTAGATTCTTCTGC
Source organism: Calothrix sp. MO_167.B12 (assembly GCA_030066045.1). Classification (GTDB taxonomy): domain Bacteria; phylum Cyanobacteriota; class Cyanobacteriia; order Cyanobacteriales; family Nostocaceae; genus Calothrix_A. The sequence goes on along the minus strand of JASJCJ010000026.1, from coordinate 10,703 downwards.
AGTTCTCGAACTTGCTGGTGAATTACAAACTTGGCTAGGTCAAGAACTAGACCCAACCTTATTTTATAATTACCCGACTGTACAGGCATTGAGTCAGCAATTAATCGAGGAACTTCAATAAAAAGGCTCTATCAGACATTTTATGGAGTCTAATACTGAAAGTTTGTTACTTGGAGACTTTAAAAGTCTACAGTAAATCACATAATAAGGCTTTCGGGCTATGGGTTTAAACCTGAATTTGAAAGCCTGAAGACCTTATAGTTAAAGGTATTTAGCTTTGTGCCTAGCTGTTACCTTGTAACTGAGGTGTATTGTTCGATAAATTACCTTAAAACTGGAATTTACTTTTCATTTCTAACTAAAGGAAAAGCTAATAATGAGCCAATCTGCCGAATTAACACCAGAAATTCTAGAGCAATCTTCAAATATTTCTAACCCGAAGGAAAAGAAGCATGTCAAAATAATTAAACAGACTTATAAGAATAACACTAACTCCGACTACACAGAAAAACTCTGGGATCTTGCTCAGAATTTTGACTACGCCAGCAACAGCAATCATTATTGGGGTATTCCTGAACTATCACTTTTATATGGAACTCCACTTTATGAAGAGGCTTCTCCCTCTCAAAAACTAGCTCTGAATCATCTGTTTTGGGTTGCAAATTATCACTACATTGCAGTTAGTGAGTCTAGTACCTCTATGTACAATATGATTACATCTGGTGTTTTTGAGAATTTGGGAGGTTATGAAGAACTTTGTAAAGAACTAGAATTAGAAACTGATCAAGAGAGTTATCACATCAGAACCTTTCAAAAGGTTGCCTACAAGACAAAAACTTCTCTATTAGGCAAGACAACCTTAGGTAATCCTTTGGCTAGCAAATCGGATAAAGGGTGGCTCGGGAAATTGCTACCTAAACCTCTACAGCCGCTTTTCTTCTCAAGTCAGTATAAAACGATCTTCTCAGGCTATCAGGACTACGCTTTAAGCTTTATAGCCAAAAAGATGCTTGAGGGCAAAAAACAATACTATTCCCAGTATTTGAGAGAACTAGAGCAGAAAGACCACCCGATTGCAGCTGCATCGGAGGGTATAAGTGGACAAGTAGCTCCTCGTCATTGGATGAGGTTCTTTACTTTCAACTGGGGGATTTCTCCGTTTATGGCTTGCCAGTACTATTGTCTACGCTATACAGCCAATGCATATTTGAAGAACCATGAATATTGCTACTACAAGAGTTTTCAGGAGCTAGAGAAAAAAGGTGAGTTTATTCCAGCTCCGACAGCCATTTCCTATTATCATTTATTGGATGAGTCTTTCCACACCACGATTTCCCAGACACTTGCAAAAGATATGTACAGGGAACTTCCTCAACCAACAGCTTATGAAAAATTCTTGTCTGGTAAAATACTTCACATGATGCAAAACAATATGCTGAGTGGTCTTTCTGGTGCTCTACCTGGCCGCTTTGTAGCAGATAGCCCTTTATTCATGCTATTTATCTACAAGCTCTTAAAATCTCCTGTATTTGGAATGTCTAATCAAGACAGCCTCTACTGGATGGAAAAGAGCTTTTGCCAGGAACACGATGGTTTTCATGTAGGGCTCAAGTATCATGCCAAACTCCTGGAAGCACTGCGTAGGGTCTTTAACTGTCTAGAGTATCAGTCGGCTGTCAATCGTGAAATGAGAATTATGGCTGCAGGAGGATCCATTGACAAAGCTATCAAAGGTAATATAAAGGTCTTTGAAAAATTCTCCAGGTCTATACCCCAAAGTAATTAGTCCTCCTTGATATAACTGAACTTCCCAAATGTCCTAGAAGGGATTACCAAATAAGGTTTAGAACAATTTGTACCCAGTAATATAGAATTTTGATTCTGTCTCAGTTAGGGTTTGAGACTTATAGCACAAATGAATAGGGAACTTCAGATATAAGTCTAGATATGACAAATTTGTAGCATGAAGAACATTACGAAGGTAGAGAATGGAAGAAAAAATTGCAATTATTGGGCTAGGATGTCGTTTTCCTAAGTCAGAAACGCCAGAAGCATTTTGGCATCTTCTGAGCAATGGCATAGATGCAATTACAGAAATTCCAGCAGATAGATGGAGCATTGATGAGCTTTACGCTCCGCAGCCTGCGACTCAAGGCAAAATGAATACTCGTTGGGGAGGATTTTTATCCCAAGTCCACGATTTTGACTCTCTATTTTTTAATATTAGTCCCAAAGAGGCGGAACGAATTCACCCTCAGCAGAGGCTCTTTTTAGAAGTCGCCTGGGAAGCATTAGAAAATGCTGGTTTGGCAACAGATAAATTATCTGGAACGCGGACGGGAGTATTTGCTGGCATGGAGTTGGTCAAACACGATCAATTATTATATAGAAATCCTGCCGATTTGACTCACATTAATGCCTATGATGCTGTTGGTACAACTCCAAGTTTAGGTCCTAGTCGCCTCTCCTACCTGTTAAATTTAAAAGGGCCAAGTCTGGTAGTTGAAACTGCTTGTTCTTCTTCATTAGTGGCAGTTCACTTAGCTTCTCAAAGCTTGCGAACAGGAGAATGTAATCTCTGTGTAGTTGGGGGAGTAAATTTAATCCTGACACCAGAACTCAGCATTATGCTCTCTCAATCTAAGATGATGTCTCCTGAAGGTCGTTGTAAGACTTTTGATGCAGGTGCTAACGGTTACGTTAGAGGTGAAGGCTGTGGTGTAGTAATTCTGAAACGTCTCTCAGATGCCCTAGAAGACAAAGATAATATTCTGGCAGTGATTCGAGGTTCTGCGGTCAACCAAGATGGACTTAGTAACGGCATTACAGCCCCTAATGGACCTTCTCAAGAAGCTGTAATTCGTCAAGCTTGTAAAAACGCAGGTGTTAAACCAGCAGAAATTAGCTATATTGAAGCTCACGGTACGGGAACTCCCTTGGGTGACCCCATTGAGATTAATTCATTAAAAAAAGTGCTGATGGAAGAGCGGCAATCAAATCAGCCCTGTTTCATTGGTTCGGTTAAAACTAATTTCGGTCACTTAGAATTAGCAGCAGGAATTGCTGGATTAATTAAAGTAGTTTTAGCTTTGCAACATGAAAAAATTCCTCCACATTTACACCTGAAGCAATTAAATCCTTATATCCGCCTTCAGAAAACTCCCCTATCAATTCCAACAGAGATACAAGAATGGAATGTGGAAGATAGAACGCGCCTAGCGGGAATTAGTTCCTTTGGTTTTGGAGGGACAAATGCTCATGTAATCGTAGAACAAGCGTCCACAGATGTAAACAAAACTACAGGTGAATTTGAACGTCCTTTAAATATACTAGCCCTCTCAGCAAGAAACGATCAGGCCTTAGTGGCATTAGCACAAAGGTATAGCAATTTCCTAGATTCTAAAGATGCAATTCCTTTAACAGATATTTGTTTTACCGCCAATGCTGGTCGTACTCATTTTGACCGTCGTTTAGTAGCGATCGCTGGCTCAAAAACTGAGTTAAGAAATTCTCTCCAAGCTTTTGCTGCGGGAGAAGACACGGAAAACATAGCCATAAGTAGTTTAAGTGTTGGCAAACCTTCTCCGATTGCCTTTCTGTTTACAGGACAGGGGTCGCAATATATGGGTATGGGAAAAGAACTATATGAAACTCAACCCACTTTCCGTAAAGCCCTAAATCGCTGTGGAGAAATACTAAGTTCTTATTTAGACAAACCTCTTCTAGAGATAATATATTCTTCTAATTCCACATCTGATATAGACCAAACCCAATATACCCAACCTGTTTTATTTGCTTTAGAATACTCTTTGGCGCAATTATGGCAATCCTGGGGTATTAAACCAACACTAGTTATGGGACACAGTGTAGGTGAATATGTTGCAGCCTGCTTGGCAGGGGTTTTTAGTCTAGAAGATGGTTTAAAACTGATTGCCGAACGTGGACGTTTAATGCAGTCATTACCCCAAGATGGGGCAATGGTTTCACTTTTAGCCGAGCCAGAACAAGTAATTAAAGCCATTGAGAGCTGTGATGAAGAAGTTGCGATCGCGGCATTTAACGGACCTAGAAGCATCGTAATTTCAGGTAAAAGAGAAGCCGTTGACCATGTAGTGAGTAAGCTGGAAAGTCAAGGAGTAAAAACCAAAGCACTAAAAGTTTCCCATGGGTTTCATTCCCCCCTCATGGAACCGATGTTAGAAGAATTTGCACAGGTTGCCAGACAGGTTATTTACTCACCTCCCCAAATTGAATTAATTTCCAATGTTACAGGTAAACTAGCTACAAATGAAATTGCTACCCCTGAATATTGGTGCGACCACATACGACAGCCAGTTCAATTTGCTCAGGGGATGGCAACTTTGGCTCAACAGGATTGCGAAATATTACTCGAAATCGGTTCGCAACCAATTTTATTAGGTATGGCTCGTTTCTGCTTATCGTTGGATGACGAAAACTATGCCTTTCTTCCCAGTTTGCGGCCTCAAAAACCAGATTGGCAGCAAATGTTAGAAAGTTTAGCAGAATTATACTTACGTGGCATAGCGGTAGATTGGCAGGGTTTTGAGAGAGATTATCCTCAACGTCGTCGGGCGACTTTACCAACATATCCCTTTCAGCGTCAACGTTATTGTCTGAAAGATCATCAAAAGCATCAAGATGTTTCATTACTAGTAGCAGATTCAACATCTTTACTCTCTCTGTTAGGTCAAGGAAAAATTGAACAGGTAAAAAATCTGTTGGAAACAGCAGAAGAATTATCAGCAGATGAGATTAAATTCTTGCCTAAGCTGTTAGAAGTAATCGCGGAAAATCTCCAACAAAAAATAACAGTATCTCAAGAGAAAGATCCTGATAATGCCATTGATGATCTGATCACAGAAACTTCTACTTGCAATACTGAGATAGAGCAAGAAAACGAGCATCAGCAACTGAATGAATTGTTAACTGCTCAACCTGAAAAACGGCGACAACTGTTAAAGCTGTACTTTGGTCAACTACTAACCAAAGTCATGAAAATCAAAGCCTCTCAACTTGACTGGCAACAGCGTCTTTCCAGTATGGGACTAGATTCCCTTATGGCTACAGAGTTAAGAAGATCCATTGAGCAGGACTTAAAAATTTCTATTCCCGTAGAATTTTTAGCCGAACTCAACTTAGAACAGTTTTTAACTCAATTACTGTTTTTAATTGAAAAGCATGATGGAATGCAAAATCAAGGCAGTGCAAATGAGATCATTCCATTGCCAACAATAACCAAAACTCACACTAAGCAGAAAGTTGAAGATAATTTGTGGGTAATTCGCCCCCAGCCCAATCCTCAAGCTCGCTTGCGCCTATTGTGTCTCCCCTATGCAGGTGCAGGAGCATCTATTTTTTATCCTTGGATTAAGGAATTGCCATCAGATATCGAACTTTGTGCCATACAGTTACCAGGAAGGGAAAGCCGACTCAGAGAATCTCCTCTAACTAATCTCAAGCCCTTAATTCAAACCCTACTTCCCCTGCTTAAGCCTTATTTAGACCTTCCTTTTGCCTTATTTGGTCATAGTATGGGAGCATTGTTGAGTTTTGAACTTTTCAGAGAACTGCGTCGTCAAAATTACCCTCTTCCCGTTCATTTGTTTGTTTCTGGTAGAAATGCCCCTCAACTGATCGATCTTCAGCCTCCTATTCATCGTTTACCTGATTCTCAATTTATCGAGCAAATCAAGCATTACAATGGCATTTCCGATGAAATTTTGCAAAACACAAAACTAATGCAACAATTTCTACCTGTATTACGGGCTGATTTTGCGATGATAGAAACTTATTTTTATGCGAATGAACCTCCACTTGACTGTCCGATTACTGCTTTTGGTGGATTAGAAGATCCCAAAGTTAGTCAAGCAGGACTGGCTGCTTGGGATAAACAGACTAAAGCAGAATTTAACTTACAAATGTTCCCTGGCGATCATTTCTTTTTAAATTCCGTTCGTGAGGAATTACTACGAGCAATATTGACTCAATTAGAGCAAAAACAAGTATTGATTATAAATTAGATAAATCATTGGAGCGATTTTTATGGCTTATATTGTGGCAACATCTACAGGATTTCCTGAAAATTATTATCCTCAAGAAGTTCTAGCAACAGCAATCAAAAAGTATTTTCTGGCAATGGATTTAGAGTTCGATCTAGAGACAATAGATCGCTTTTTTACCAATGTCAAAATTAACGGACGCTATTTTACTTTTCCTCTTGATTCTTTCTATGATCCCCCTGGATTCAGTCAAGTTAACAATCAAGCAATTACCCAGTGTCTTAATATCATTGAGAACACTGTCACAAAGCTACTAGATAAGGCAGCTATAGCCCCTCAAGATGTATCTCAACTTACCGCTACTACCCTAATTCCAGCCACTCCTGGATTGGATGCCCGATTAATCAACCGCATTCCCTTTTCCCCCGATATCAAGAGAATGGCCTTCACAGGTGTAGGTTGCATGGGTGGTGCTTTTGGCTTGGCTAGGATTGCTGATTATTTAAAAGGACATCCTACAGAATCTTCGGTGTTGTTTGCCATGGAACCTTCTTCGTCATTATGGCAAGGTTCGCTACAAAGAGATTTGTCTTACATGATTAAGCGATTACCTGAAGATCCTGCAATATACAGCGATATCATTATGACCATTGTAACTGCTGCTCTATTTGGAGATGGTTCGGCAGCAGTTTTGATGGTGGGTGAGGATCATCCTTTGGCTCAACCAGGCCAACCTCGGATTATTGATAGTCGCTCAATTATTTTACCCAATACTGTTCATCTAATGGGAATGGATTTAGTTGAAACGGGGACGCGCAATATTCTGCGACCAGAAGTAGCTGATTATGTCAAGATCGCTCTGCATAAAACCATTGACCCTCTACTTGCAGATCATAACCTTTCAACCGATAATATTGTTCGCTGGATAGTTCACCCTGGAGGACCCAAGATTCTTTCCGCAGTTGAGGAAGAATTTGGACTAGATGAGCAGCTATTGCAAGGAAGTTGGGATGCTTTAGCCGAAATTGGCAATATTTCTTCCAGTACGGTGTTATATATCCTAGATAAAACTTTAGCAGCAGAACAACCCCCTGCAGGTTCTTATGGCTTGCTGTTAGCGATGGGTCCTGGCTTTTCTCAAGAAGCAATTTTATTGCAATGGTAATACTAAAAGGGAGCAAAGTAGTATCTAAACTAGATCTACTTTGAAACCCATAGTTTTTGCTTACGAATATTCAATCAGTTGAAAGGGCACGGCATCAGTCAGCTTACAACCTATAGAAGAATCTTGTAAGTGCCGTGCCCCTACAGAATAATTGATTTTTTAGTATTACCCTTGAACGGAAAACTCCAGTTATCAAGATGGATGAGGTTTAAAAATTAATGTTGACGAAATATATTTTTATTGGTGTTGTAGTAGCTGTTATCTTACAGCGACTTTTGGAAGTACGTCTGAGTAATCGCAATCGGGCAGAAATTCTGCAACAAGGTGGAAAAGAACATGGGGATAACTTACTGGGTGTGGTTAAGGGTCTACAAGTCAGCTGGTGGATTGCTATGATAGCCGAAGTTTGGTACTTTGACCGCCCTTTTATATTCCCTTTAGCTGCTGTTGCTTTATCAGCAACATTAGCAGGGCAAGTCTTGCGTTACTTATCTATGCAAGCTTTAGGGCAGCGATGGACGTTATCAATTATGACATTACCCGATACCCCTGTAGTGAATACAGGAATTTACCTTTATCTGCGTCACCCTAATTGGCTGGGAGTCATCCTGGAAATAGCCGCACTACCATTGATTCACGGAGCTTATTTAACTGCAATTATTTTTTCTCTTGCCAACGCTTTGTTAATGAGTAAGCGGATTCAAACAGAAGAAGAGGCTTTAGCAGAAAACAATAATTATAATTTAGTTTTTGCTAATATACCTCATTTTATTCCCAAAATACCCTTGATTCAAAACAGTCAAGCTTAAATGGGAACAACACGATTTTGTCAAATAACTCCATTCTGAGTACGATAGTTTGCGCTGACTTGTCAGTTAGCTAAAAATTACTCCTAATGCTCCAATACCTTAACCAAGAAAGAGTATGAATGATTGACTTACTCCCCTGATTAAAATTTACGGGATTCTCAAAAGGAAGTTGGAGAGACACGGATTCATCCGTGCTTCTCTAACTTTTTGCTTTGACTGAATTTATACGCAGAGGTGCAATATATAAATAAGCATAAAAATTCATATATTCTTTACAATAACCTCATAATTTTTACATTACAAAGACTATACAAACTGTTATATTTCAGTTAAGTGTTTGTGTAAAATTAATCGTACTTTTTTTTACACGTAATCCAGGGATTTTATTGGATAAGACACAATCCCACATTCCGCAGGTTAAATTAAAGCTCTTGATATTGTTATAACCGATTCATAACAAGGCTTTCAGACGTTAATCTATAAGTATTGCAAAATATCTCAAGTTGTTGTCTAAGTGCGGAATGTGGGCACAAAGGCAAACAAGGTGTATAAATAATTTCACCTAACTACTTGCATTATCTACAAGGAATCAATCATATGAATAGTAGTATCTTCGACGGATTAGACGAAAGTTTAACAACTATCTTACGCTCAGCAATTGGTGATAATTTTCCGGACTTTTATAAAACATATCTCAGAGGTATCGTAAAATCATCTCCAGCTCCAAATGGGGCTGACTTTATCACGGGTGACGATGTTGATTTTAGTCAATTTTTTTTCAATGATGATCCCGATCTCAATTTTCCTAATACATTTGCACCTCTTACGAATGTCGTAACCAGTGGAAGCGATATTAACTTCGCCTCGCCAGCAGACGATGAAGAAGTCAAAATAGGTTGGGGTCGCCATGGAAGCGATCGTCTCAGTGGTTTTAATCCTAGTGCTGATCTTGATGGTAAACGGAGAATTGATCTTTTCATCGGTGATCTTCTCGAAGAAGAACTTTTCCAAACGAGTCCTGGTCCTTATAGAACGTGGCAAGATACATTTATTTTGGGTGATTGGCAAACACCCTACTACGTTGAGAACGGCAGTGATTCCTTAGGTTTAAACCAATTTGCTCTCATTATAGACTTCAACCCCAGTGAAGATATTATTCAGCTACACGGTACTTCCCAAGACTATCAACTGGTAGAAACTAGTCTAGGAACAGCAATCTTTTGGCGGCAGGGAAATAGCTTCGACCTCATCGGCGTGGTGGGTGGAATTCCTGCTCAAAATATAAGTTTAGATGGCAATTACTTCGATTTCAAGGGCAACACCCCACCAGAAACAGTCCTAGAGAAGGCTGAGCAGATAGGGACTGCCGGGGTTGATTACTTATTTAGTTCAAGCGTAGATGTTGAGGGCAATCTCTATGTAGGAGGAGGTACTGATGGCTCGTTAGCAGGACAAAACTTAGGAGCTAGAGATGCTTGGCTGAGCAAATACGATAGCAATGGAAACCAGTTGTGGAGTAAACAATTCGGTACGAACAGAGCTGAACTAGTATTTGATATAGCTACTCACAGCAGCAATGTTTACGTCACAGGAAACACCACAGGTGGACTAGGCGATAATACCAATCAAGGAGGTGTCGATGTTTATTTAGCTAAGTACGATAGTGACGGCAACCAGGAGTGGATTCAACAGTTTGGAAGTTTAACATTTGAAGATTACACAAGTGTTACCACTGATACCAGTGGCAATATTTACCTTTCAGGACATACTGTTGGCAGCTTGGGAGGAGATGCCAAAAACTTTGGGCAAGTCCTAGGGCAGGGAGTGGACGGAGGAGCTCCTTCAACCGATCCCTATGTATTCAAGTTCGACAGTGATGGTAATGAGCTGTGGAGGACACAGTTAGGCACAGTCACACTTGACGACTCTTGGGGTCTCGCGATCGACCAAGATGGCAATGTCTTTCTTGGAGGAAATACAAAAGGTGACTTTGGAGGAGAGAATGCTAGTTCTGCTGGAGAGTATGATGCCTGGCTAGTTAAGTTAAACCAAGATGGTCAGGAAGAGTGGGTTAAACAGTTTGGCATACCCGATTATGACTTTCTGTGGGATATTGAAACAGATAGTATGGGCAATTTGTATGCCACTGGATGGACTTTAGGAGACTTGGCGGGGGAAAGTGCCGGGTCTTATGATGTCTGGCTGGCCAAATATGACACTGATGGCAACCAGGTGTGGATTAAACAGTTTGGCACTACTGGCGATGATGCACCCTTTACAGATGGGATAGAAATAGACTCTAATGACAATATCTTCCTAACGGGATATACAGATGGGGACTTAGGAGGAGTCAATGCTGGATCTTATGACGCTTGGGTGGCAAAGTATGACACTGATGGTAACCAGTTATGGATTCAACAGTTTGGTACACCTGAGTATGATACCGCAAGTACGGTCAGTGCTGATGATGATGGTAACCTTTACGTGTCGGGAATTACCGATGGAAGTTTGGGAGATAGCAATGCCGGGTCTTATGACTCTTGGGTGGTCAAATTAGACGCTAATACTGGTCAAGTACAAGATTTTACTGGTACAAACGATCAGCTCAATGGTAGTAATGCTAATGACTTTATCGAAGGTAATGCAGGAGATGACACCATCTACGGTAATGGTGGTGAAGATACGCTCATTGGAGGTGATGGGGATAAC
>JASJCJ010000191.1 GCA_030066045.1 Calothrix sp. MO_167.B12 | reverse complement strand
TGTCCCCACACCGCTTCAAGGATTTTTGGAGCGACTGAACTTGGCTATTGTCCAAAACTGTTATAAATCAAAGGTTTTGACTATTTTTGTTACATAACTTTACAACGTGTCCCATTTTGCACGTATCTCGGCAGATCCCCTAATTAATACCAGTAAAGAGATTGTAGAAAATGGCGAAAGTAATCTGTCAGAACTGCGGCAAGGAATTCATTTCGTACAATCCCAACCCGAAATTTTGCAGCAGGGAGTGCAAGTACCAGAGCGAGAGAGCAGACATCAATTTAGAGAAAGCGATCGCTATGTACGAGTCAGGGATGACTCAAGCGAAAGTGGCGGAACACTTTGGGGTGAGGCAGAAAACAATTTGGAAGTTGTTCAAGCAAGCGAAATATCAGTCCAGAATTCCAGTGAACAAAAAGAACATCAAGACAGGCGACCAAAAAGCCGAAAACAACGGGAATTGGAAGGGAGGAGTAATTATCACCGACAAAGGGTACATCATGGTGAGATGCCCGGATCATCCCAGAGCAAAGGAGATGGGGAGCTACGTTTACCAACACATTCTAGTAATGGAGAGGTATCTAGGCAGATACCTGGATTACTATGGTCAGGGACACCCAGACAACGAGATAGTTCACCACATCAACCACAACAAGCAGGACAACCGGATAGAGAACCTTCAGTTAATGAGGGAGTTGGAGCATCGGAAATACCATCAAAAGTTTGTAAAAAAACCAGTCAAGAGACTAGATACAGGAGAAGTTTATCCCTCAGCACAAGAAGCATCCCTAGCAGTGGGATTAAACAGGAGTGCAGTTGGGAAAGCAATCAAGCAGGGGATAAAGGCAGGGGGAGTTTACTGGAATTATGTTTAGCCTCAGAACATTGGATTTGTGTAGCGGGGTTGGCGCAGGTTTTCCCTTGGCAATGTTTCAACTTGGAGGATTTAAACTCGTTGGACTGTGTGAACGAGACGAATACTGCTGCAATATCCTCCGTAGTCGCTTCCCCAAAGTCCCCATCTACCCCGATGTCCACGACCTCTGGCTCGAACCAACAGACGCAGAAATTATCACATCCTCGCCACCATGCCAACCCTTCACAGTTGAAGGAAAACGTTTGGGAAGCACTGACAGCCGAGATTGCATCCCCGCAGTCTTACGACAAGTTAGAAGAAGCCAACCCAAATTCTTCTGCCTCGAAAACGTGCCTGGATTGTTATCAGCTCCCACTGTTCCCGGAGCCTCACCCGGAACATATTTCCAACAGATGCTCCGGGAGCTTTGCTCAAGTGGGTACAATGCTGAATGGATTGTTGTCGGAACATCGGGGTTTGGAACTCTCTGGTCGGGTGAAAGGCTCTTGCTTGTTGCCGCGTCCAGGAGCCTTAAGTTGGAGTGGGAACGGACGACCCCCTGGTACGACCAAATCCGAGGCAAAGGCAAAGAAACTAGGAATCCTGCAAAAGAACGAGGTCTACAATCCAGAGTGGTTGGAAATACAATTCGGAGTGCCAGTGGGGTGGACATCGCCCCAGGAACACCGAGCGGCAACGGAATTACTCGCAACCGTAGAGCAGCCCTCGGAAACTGCCTTGACCCCAGAATCGCAGCGATCGCTCTTAGAAGAGTCCTCTACCTCCATAGCCTCATCCCTAAAAGCAATTAGTTTGCGGCAACCCTGGGCTTCCCTAATCCCCCTGGGCTTGAAGCATTATGAAACTCGTAGTTGGAAAACTAACTACAGGGGTAAGCTGTTAATTTGCTCTACTCTCAACAATCCAAAACATTACCGTGAATACCTAAAAATTAAAGACGAGCTGCAATTACCAACCTGGGATGAAACTAACTTTCCACATGGGCAAGCTCACGCTCTGTGTGAATTGGTTGATTGTATCGAAATGACCCCTGAGTTTATCGCTCAACAGTCCCAAACTGAAATACTCTGTGGTGACTGGCAAGTTGGGCGTTACGCATGGAAATTAGAAAATATCCAACCCATCACAGAACCGTTTGCAGTTAAGGGTAAACAGGGTCTTTTTAACATTCCCCTGACTACCATCCAGGCTCAAAAAGAGCTATCAAAATTACTCAAAACTAAAACTGCTGACAATAAATCCTCAGACTGTTGGTACACTCCACCCCACATCGTTGATTTAGTAGCCCAGGTGCTTCTTGAAATCGACCTGGACCCATGTGCAGATGATGGTAAACATATTCCGGCACAACTGCACTACACCGCGATGGATGACGGGCTATCCCGCTCCTGGCACGGGCGCGTGTTCATGAACCCTCCCTACTCGTGCCCTGGTAAGTGGATGAAGAAGCTGCAAACTGAGGTGGAATCGGGAAGGGTTCCGGAGGCGATCGCATTAGTCCCCGCCGCCACTGATACCAACTGGTTACACCCAGTGTTGAAGTCCCAGCCTGTGTGTTTTTGGAAGGGCAGAATCAAGTTTCTTGATACCAACTACCAACCCAAACTACCAGCTAGGCAGTCTCATTGTTTGGTGTATTGGGGGGAGAATTGGGAGAAGTTTAGGGAAGTGTTTTCTGAGTGTGGGTTTGTCTCTGTGCCAACGGTACTAATGGTTAACTCAACCGTTAGTACTCTCTTGTCCGAACCCAAAGAAACAGTACTAATGGTTAATGACTCAACCGTTAGTACTGGGGGGTCTGAACCCACAACGGAAGCAGTACTAACGGTTAACGACTCAACCGTTAGTACTCTCTTGTCCGAATCTAAAGAAACGGTACTAATGGTTAACTCAACCGTTAGTACTGAGGGGTCTGAACCCACAACGGAAGCAGTACTAATGGTTAACAACTCAACCGTTAGTACTCTCTTGTCCGAATCTAAAGAAACGGTACTAATGGTTAACTCAACCGTTAGTACTAAACGCAGAAGCCGGGGAGAGGGGACGGGACGAATCCAGTGGAGAACTATTACTAAGAAGAATGGTAAGCAGTATCAGCAGGCTTGGTATGACTGGCAGCTACACCTGAAAGAAAAGACAATTTCTAAAAGTACTTACATACCCAAGCGGTTGCTGTCCCAGGTGCAGCAGTTGGAGGTGGAGAAAGCACCCGTGCGGGAGATTTTGGGGGTGTTGGGGGTAAATCTGTAGTTGGTAAATCTAAAAATTGTGGTATTTTATCCTAGTTAAAAGAGCATTTTGAGGGATAATTTATATTACTAAAAGTTTGACAATTATCAATATATATTGCTATTAACTACTGCTAAAACTTGGGTTGGGGTGTAATCAATTGATTTTAATTATTCGGGAACGTGCAACAAAGGAACAATTAGATGAAATGATGCAAATGTGGGGGGTATTTATCAAAATTGTAGTTGATATCGAACGCGAAATACTGGCTGGTGGAGCCGAACGCCACTATGAATGCGAACAAGAGCTGTTAAAAGATGGCAGCAGACAAAAAGACCTCTGGGGTGCTGATTGGTGTCCTTACACGAAGGAAATAGTTTTTGAATCAATTATTAACATCCGCCCCAGTCAAAACAATCGTACAATGATAGTTGAATCCCCCATCATTAAAGAAAGAATTACCACGATTACCGAGCGACTACTAGGAGAATTATAATGCCCAACTGGAACGCGATTGAAGCAAGTTTTTTAAATCAACCGATGCCCCAACAATTGGGAGAATTGGCTGCGAGTTTGGCACGTATAAAGTCTTGGAGTCAAAAAAATGCCAGCCGTGAAATAGTCCCGATTTTGTTAGAAGAAAGCTTGCTATACGTCAATTTATTACAACAACAAAACCATCCCCATCGTGTTGAGTTAGCCCAACTGCAAGAATTATTACAAGGGTGGGTGAATAAAGGCTCACGCTCAACCGAAATTGCAAATCTTGCCCCCATTGCTGCTACTTGGTCAGCACGAGTGTTGGATATGTCTGGTCTGTTGGTTGTAGCAGACTCCAAAACTGCTTAACACCTACCCAAGTGGATGGGTGTAATGCGCTCATATGTGGAGCGGGAGCGAGCGTGTTCCCAGAAATAAAGTGCGGACGGTACAGCAGATGATTGATAGCCATCAACCTATATCTACAATCAAGGCTTTTATTGTTAACAAGTGAATGCTCACGCTCACCTCAGTATTAGATAATTAATATTTATTCCCATGTGAGGTAATTTTGATGGAGGCTGACCCTACTAAAGATTTAGAGATTATTGCCCATGTGATGACAATCGCCGAAACTCACAAAATTAGTGCCTCCGAAGCTCTGGACTTATACATCAATCAGTTAAAGTTAAAATCAGAACAGAAAAAGGAAAAAAGAGCAAACCTATTGGAGCATTTGCAGTCTCGTCTAAGTCCAGAAAATTGGGAATCAGTGATGAAATATGTACGTCATCATCCAACTAATTCCGAACTAGAAACAGCTTATCATGAGGCAAAACAATCGGGTAGATTAAAGCCAGTTAAACTACTAGTTGGTGGAACATTTTATCTGAGAAATTCAGATTTTTTGGGTAATAAGTACTTGCCAGCAGGTACTATGCTTGAAGCCGAAATATACGATGGTATACTATGCCAAGTCTGGCTATCACCAATTGAGTGTGAATTTATTTTTATTGATGAACTGGAATTTGTATAACACCACCCTTGTACGCTGATAAATTCGAGCGAGTCAAAGGTTCACGCTATACCAATTAATAAAAGCTTTGTATGCTACAAAATCCAAGATTTTTATAACTGCGGATGTCTAACTCCCTCGCTAAAAGTATCATTGCTATAACCAATGGTGAGCGTGTCTTTCAAGACTTGTTGGATCTGTTTGTGTAGCGATTATCTGATTTATATTTTGATTCAGTAATGTCAAGAACTCTTTGTGTAAATAATTTGACATCGTAACATACCATGAGAACGGTTTGAAAATTTAAGTGCGGATATGGCTTGGTTTCTGATACAGCCCCGAAAAAGAGGTTATTATAAAACTTTATATGTCTTTCTCTTACCGCTGCAATTAAATATTTAGCATTATTTTCTTGTGCTGATACGACAATGTTTTTGAAAATATTAAATAATAATCTTGGACTATTTTTGACTTGATATCTAGGTTCAATAACGAATTTATTTGACTCTATAAATATATCGTTGTACCCTATTGTTGAGTCGATTTCTTTAGCAAAAACATCCATAGCTGGTATGGGAATTTTTGTATTGGGGTTATAAACACATGAGCGAATAGACCCGATGGGTTTACTCATATGATAGGTTAAATAAGATGTGCAATTGGGCATGGTGTCATATTCATCCATGAATTGTTTTGAAGGACAATCTTCAATAAAGTTACGTTCTCGGTAAGCGTTATATCGCATCGAATATGCTGTATTGAGTAGAGAAAATGATTGCAATTTCGTTTTGGTAATTACTAGTACTTGTCATAGCTAGAGAAGTTGTGGTCGCTTGATGTTATTGACGTAAAAAAATGATACTTTTTAAGGATAAGTTCTACTTCAAAGCGCATATACTCTCTGTGGATGGAGCGCGAGCTTGACCCCCGAAATTGCTACCAATCTGAGTGCCTCACCCAATTCTAGAAGCATGAGCTTTGATTTGCTTGAATTGTAATATTTGAAAGTTGTAGTGATATGCCACCCTCACGGCTTTGGACTTTGTGATTTATCCTCTACTTTTACAGGTGGTTGAAGTGATGGCAGGTATGCCAAATTTTCGCTTATCTTAGGTTGTTTGATAGGCTCGAACAGGTTTTGACTAACGTTAGTTTTCATAAATGATTACCTTGTAAAATCTGGACAAATTATTCCAACCATATGGATGGATAGCACAAAGAACGTAAATTACCCAAATTTAATCGAGGAAATTTTCTATAGTATGCTTTGCTTGAGCGATCGTACTTGAAATATTATCCTCTCCGTAGCCATGAGAATTATCTGCCAAAATTTCTAAATCGCTGTTGCGAACGTAGTAAAAATAGTGTCCAACATCATAAGGATCGGGTTGGCAATAAGTAACTATTATTTCAAACCCCTCACAGGTTTCTTGTGCTTCAATAGGACAACCTTTAAAGGTTAATGTTCTCGGCATTGATTTTAATTGATTCAAGAAAAATAATTTGGCTTATCTCTTTTTTAACTGAATTAAAATCTTCTGGCTCACTGCCACGATAGTTTTACCCTGTAACTCCTTCCCTTCTAGTGAGGCATGGTAGTAGCCCATTTCATGTTTTTTAATCTCAACTCCTATTGAGGAAAAGATTTCATTTATCCCATTCAGGGTTACTGCGCGGTTGTTGCTCATACTTCAATACTGAGTAAAAATATTAACAATTTAATGATGGCTGCTAGTTCTCTACATTGCCAAGTTCTAGGTGCGCTCGCGTAGCGGCTCCTGGAGGGAGCATCGCCTATGGTGGGCACTTTGTGCGTAAAGCCTCCGGCTTATCGCGGAGCGTATCGCACAAAGTGGAGAGAGAGTGAAACATCGCCATAAGGCAACCGGCGACCTTATAAATTACAAACAACCAACGCTTTTCAGCAGTTTAATTTAATGATATTTGAACTAATTCTGGGGGATTCAGATTAGGTGTAACTTCGATAAATAGACCAAAAGTACTGAATCAGTATGGTACTAAAGTTACTATTAGTTTGGGAGTAAAGCATCATGTAAATTTCTGGGAAGCTTTCTATGATTTACTTGTTCTACCCAAGAACTTAAGTGTAGCCTTTCAAAGCACTACTAGAGGTATTTAAAGATGACTAAAAGTTCTAAGCTTGATGGAAAACTTGTAATTGAGATTTTAAGTCTTGCGATTTATGCTGCAACAGCAGTACTTTCTTACTCAGAATTTACCGATCAAAAGCCACAAGTGATACGAATAGAAGAACCAATAATAGTAATATCAGAGCTAGACCCAGAATGCGATTTATATTGCTCCTATTTTTACTTTTAAAGAAAAATGCGTATGAGCTTACTATTAGTATTCCCACTACGGTTCGGAGAAATTGTAGGTTACGTTCCCCCTTCTTGTGTCACGCCCCGGTAGCAAAGGTTCGACCCAAGGCAAAAGAGAAGGTTCTATCGAAGCTTTTGTTTAACAGTACCATTTGGCTGTTGTTGTGCTTGTTTGAGTGAATGACTTACAAAAATAGAACCAATAAACAGCATAATAAACACTACTATTGCAGCTTTAAATCCCAGATTTGGGTTAATGCTAATCCATGACTTTTTAGCATGAGGGTTCCATTTTGGGTTACGCTCCATTTTGTTGAATTCAGAAAGTAAAGCTTTGTACTGAAAGCAGTTAAAATCAAACCATTCTTGTTTAGCGTCTTAGCTGAACATGGCAAGAGCGAAACTCTTTATGTAGATAGTTCTCAGCCTCTTCCATGCTATAAACATATATTGACTTAATCAGATTAATATTACACGGTGCTTGTTGACCGTTTAACTGCCATTCTCTAGCATTAGGATTGCGGGATAAACCTATTTTAATTCGCTTGATAAATAGCCCTGGAATAATGCCGTTATATCCTTGGGCTTCCATAATGTAAATATATCCCGGAACGTTGCCATCTCTGGAGATATAAGTTGAAGTTTGGTAGTAATTATTGTTCATTTTTAAATTCCTTCTCGAATGCTTCGATGTCCTTGGAATACTTCGACCGAAGGGTTCCATCGTCGTAGTTTTGCACCAGCCACACAAATAATGTCTTGCCGTGGATGGTATAAGAACGGGTGGGGTGTGCTTTACCCTGGCTGCATTTCAGAACTTTACGAATCAAATCTCTGGCTTTGGGACAGTCGTCACTGGACAGTTTCAACTGCTGATATAAGGCTTCTGGAGTGGTTTCTGGGTAAAATTCAGCGACTGTCTTCACACTCCAGACAAAGACAGAACCTCCATAATGCTTATCAGACAATGGTTTGACAGTTTTATCATCAGTCTGGTTACAGCGCGTGACAGTCGCTGGTTTGTCAATAGTCTTAGTGTCTTGCGGACGAGAAGACAATTTGTTGCAGTTGTTTAAATGAGCGATCGCACGCTCCCACAAATCATCACCCCCATCATCTTCGTCTACCGCCGTCGCGGTGTCTGCGACAGTCTCGGCATCTGTGATAGTCGCGTTGTCTGTGTCTGGCTTGTCCTGTGTGGGTTCTGGTGGTTGACGTTGCCATGTGCTGAGGTCGGGCACAATGCCAGGGAACTTACCAAACTCACAAGACACCCACACTGCCCGTTTACCCAAACTTTCCAGATAAGTAACAACCTTGTTCCAGGTAATCCAGTCTTGAGAGTCTTTGGGCTGTTTGTTGCGGTATGCGATCGCTTCTTCTACTGCGAACTGTCCCAGGTAAAACGATGCAAAACACTCCTCCAGGTCAGATTCTCCCTCCAGACCCCAGGTAGCAACCTGTCGCCCCTGGGCTAGTGCAAAAATACGTATCTTAGCTTCCCTGGCGAGGGTAATATTATCGCCCATTACCTCACGAGCTGAGGGTTGGTATTCGATTTCGTTGGCTGGGTCGGCTTTGATGGATTTGACATTGCGGTTTATCGCTTTCCACTCATCTACAGCTACAGACCACATGGGAAAATCTTTGCCCTGAGCCATTAACCTAAACCTAGAGCGCCGCTCGTCGGCAAGGGCATAAAGTTCTTCTCTAACGCGGGTATAGTCTTCGGGAACGCCCACCACCTCAAGCCCTAACCACTGGTGAGGTTTGCGTTTCACAGTAATAATGAACCTGCGATCGCTCGGTACTACATCAATCATCCAGTTCGTGAGGGTAGTTTTACCACCATTGGTTGGTGCAACTATTCTGATGTGCGGTAATTCTTCAGCACGAGAGCGCAACCAGTTCCAGTCCCAAAACTCAACCCCTAACTCTGGTGGTTCTGGTAGTTCAACACCAAGTAAAGTGGGCTTTTCTGGTTCCGGTGGTGTTGGTTCTTCGGAGTTCTCCACATCTACAGGTGTCTCAGCAGCTTCTTGATTCTCAACAGCCTGGGGTGCTTGTTTTAAAACCATCTGCTCAAACAGTTCTGGGTTCCCCTCAAGCATGAGGTAAGCGTAACCATCCTGCATTTCCCGCTTGAAGTCCTTAACCCGAAACTCTGAGGCAATCTCAAGTTTTTGCAGTTCTTCACCCGATAAAATCTGCTGTCTTGCCCCTTCAACTTCTCGGCTGCGGTTAGCTTCACTATCAATTTCACGCTGGTTGTTTGCAGCAACGACGGAGGAAATAAACGCTGCACTTGCCCCAATAATTCCCCCAACTCCAACCAGAGTGCGGGTTATACCGTTACCTTTGATGGTTACAGTTTCTGTCGCCGTCGCGCTTATACCATACCACCCAGGTACAATTACACGGGTGCAGGGTTTGGTAATGGTATCACAGTATGAAACGCGGTTGTCAAAGTTTCCTAATAATGACCACGCGCTACAAACAAAGGCGATCGCAAATGAACCGACACTAATTGATAAAGCATTGTGTTTGAGTAGTAACTTAATTCCTTTCATTGTTTACCCTCATTAGTTTGCAGTTAATGCAATTCCCAAGCTGATAAGTAACAGTGCAAAAATGATGATTAACCCTACTAACCACAGAGGTAAAATCAAAGTTATTATAGTTATGGGTAATACTGCAATTTGAATTAATGCATCCCAGTAAGCAACGGAACTTAGGAATACTGCTAAACCACAAGCACGGCGTAAATAAATATTACTTTCATCACCTTCAGGGGTAATAAACATTAAGTAACCTGAAACTGAAAGTATGAAGACTAAGAACAATATCCATGTACCAAATAACCTTGATACATGGGCAACTGTCACACCAAGAGAAAACCAAAATATATAAACACTCCAACGGTTAATTCCCTCAATATTTGCTAACTTTTGAGATTGATGTATTGATGGTTCTTGCTCATAAAAATCCCCCTCGTGAGAGGGGGCAGTCTGTGGATTTGATTGCACTGTTAATGGTGCATTATTTAATGGATTCACATCTACCCCCAAAGAATTTAGAATTTAGAATGAAGAATGCATAATTCGCTCATTCTACTAATTACTTACCTGTGAAAAACTGTCTTACTCCCTTCCAAATATTTTGCTGTTGGGGTTCTCTTTTAGTTTCAGATTGGGCTGTGTTACTTCCACCACTAGACTCGGAAACTCCTACAACTGCGGGTGCTACACCTGTGGGCGCTGCAAATAGGGGTTGAGTACCGTAAGTCAGTAGGTTTTTAACCCGTTGTTTCTCTGCCTGGATAGCTAAACGTTCTGTTTCCTGGGCTGCTTGTTGGTCTGGTTTAGCATCAATTAAGGCTTTCTGTTTCTGTAGTTTTAGAGTCATTGCTCTAAATGATGCTGACAAATTGTAATCTTCTAGCAGTTTATAGTTTTCAAAATCTTGCTCAAGTAATTTAACCTCATTGTCTCGCTTGTGTCCTAACTTTTGCGTATTAACTTGATAGCCTTTAGCAGCAAGATAAATATCTAATCCAGCTTTATCAATCTTCTGGGCACTAGATAAACCATCTTTACTAACACGAGCGACAAATTGATTAAAGTTGACCTGTCTTTGAATATAAGACTTGAAATGTTTTTCTAAAACATCAAGATGTTCATCCATCCATTCGCATTGTCTGAGCCAAGAAACTAATTCCCCTAACTGGTCGGGTGACATATTAGGAATTGCACTCAAATCAAACATTGAACCGTAGTAGGTTTGCAGTAATCCTGCTACGTCAGGTGGGAGTGCGATCGCACTAATTCCACCATTATTACCATCACCATTACCACCACCATTTCCTACTACTTTGGTATTCGTGACTGGTGTATATTGTGCGTTAACTGTGCGGGGTTGTTGTTGATATTTATTTACCGCACCGCGAACTGACTTAACTATTTTTCCCAACATAATTACTTGGAATTGTTAATTTTTGACTGTTGATAACTTTGAAATAACTGCCCTCCCCAGGCATGGACATATCCAGAGAGTGCCAGCTGTAAAAACCACAAAAGCCCAATTGCTGCTGCCACCACTAGGCGATGCTGACAAAAAAGGCTCAAGATTTTCGGCGGGAGCGAGAGGACATCGCCTTTCCCATTTTTTGATGAACCTCGCTAACACCTGCTTTGACTGTTTTGCTGAGTTCGTCGGCATAAAGTCCAACGATGTAGTTACCATTGGCTTTGGCTTCAGTGCGGACTACATCAAAGATGCCGTCAAAGCTATTTTCAAAATCATCTAAGGTAGATAGCCCACCTTCATAAAGGGTGATAGATTCCACATCACATACTTCAGCTTCAATAACTTGCTCCTGTGTGGGAGCATCCACCCTTGCAGGAGGAAAACGGTTGTACTTCTCCCAAACTCGCTCCCTGTATTTTCTAATCCCAATGCGGTCTGGATTATTTTCAATTAGGGGGCTGCCATTCTCATCACGGATAATCATTTCATCTTCATTCCGCATGGGGAGTTTAGGAGAGATTGCAGCCTGGAGTTTAAAAAATTCCTCCCTTGCCCAAGCGGTGTATTTCTCACCCTTTTTCAGTTCGTCCTTCTTCCACCAGTAAATTTCACACAGTTTGGGATACCAGCTTTGATTGAGATTGCGATCGCTGGTCCCAAGTTCTTTTGCTAAGTCTACAGCTGTGTAATTCAGCCGTGTATCTAACTTTGTTTCTTTAGGCTTGGTTTCAGTCATAATGGTTTTACCTCACGAATTGGGGTAAGCGTTCGCGTAGCGGCTCTGAAAGAGCATCGCTTTCATGGTGTCCAGCCGGGGGGCGATCGCTTTTGAGTATGAGTATAGCAATTTAGGGGAATAAGGGAATAGGGGAATAAGGGAATATTGATAATGTTCCCCCTATGTCATGCCAAAATAATGAGATGGCAAAACCGGAAGACACCGTAAAATTGATAATTGGTAAAGATTTGAAAATCCGTTTCAAGTCCCTGTGCGTGCAGGCTGAAACGGATATGAGTAGTGTTGCTAAAGAAATAATCGCGCAGTGGTGTGATGAGCAGGAGAAAAAAATTGCTAAAGAGAGAAAACAGTAAAATCAAAAAACACAATTTCAAAGATGACTGATGATCGGTACTCGGAACTGAGGAAGATTTGATGGGCAAAGCGAGTCAACGTAAACAGAAAGCTAGGCTAGTACTCCAAACCTTAACTAGCAACGAGTTCTCAGAACATATCCACAGAACCTTAATGGGTATGCCCGAAAAAACTTACCAGCCACTTATGGAAAAGCTTTTAAGTAATATCCGCGCTGGTGTAAGTGACAAGTGGGTAGGGATGGTTGTAGAAGATACTGAGTTCAGAATTGGCTACGAAGCATCGGGCAACTGCTACACAATGGCCATCATTAATGAGGTGGGGCACTGCTACAACTTCTCCCCCGATAAGCCAATCTATGAAAATTGCATCCCGACCCCAGCAACTAAATTCACTCCATTCACTCGTACTGAGTAAATTAAAACAGAGGATGCTCCATTATTCTGCCTTATCATCTTTTCGCCTTGGCGAAATTTCAGAAATTCGCAAATCTATATTGTCACCTTGTCGCCATTTCACCCAGGCATCAAGCAGAGCATCCACCAGTTCAGATTTATCTAGTTCAATTCCCTGGCGCTTGAGTTGTAACAATTCCCCTTCCACATCTAAATCAGTTTCCTTGCGGATGTAATAAGTCCTGCCAGTCCAATTTGGGTCACTACGTTTACCCGTTGCTGGTCTACCACGCTTCTTTGGTTCTGGTGGTGGTGGTGCTGGTGTAACAGGTAGTTCTGCTGGGGGTGTATCAGGCTGAGACTTTTGACGCTTTTCTACCAGCTTTTTAAACATATCACCACTCATGGCATGATTTCCTTACCCACTGCTAGATAATCACCCCAAGCAATTTTTGCCATGCGATCGCCTTTAACTTCATAAACTGGTATGCCTTGTAGCGATGCTTTCTCGTAGCAGATTAACCGTCTAATATTCCTTTTAAACAACGGTAATTCCGATAATGCTTCCCTGGCTTGCTGTGCCATCTTCACTGGTTTGGGGTGAACCATTGTCAACAAGACTCGATAGCGATCGCTCCCTAGTGCTTGCAATACATCAACGGTCTGTAACAACGCGTCAATCGCCAAAGCATCAGGGGTAGTTGGCAGCACCAATAAGTTACACCCATCAGCCAAGGCTTCTAGTTCTTCCTTGTCCGGTCGAGCAGCCGTATCAATAATAATGTGTTCGTACTTGGGACTGTGCAAAGCAGCTGCCATTAAATCCACCACCTTAAACGGTAGCTCCCCTCGCTTACTCCAACCCGTTGCAGAACGATTGGGGTCGCCATCAACCAATAAAGTATCGCCTTTTTGGGAGAAGTAACAAGCCAGATGCACAGCAGTGGTAGTTTTGGCCACACCCCCCTTAAACCCAGCGACTGTAATTAACACGCCGTGTATCCTCAATCAATATGGGCATTAAACAAGCATAAGTCAAATTTGTCTATTTTTGAATTGGTAAATTTTTATAATTTTGAATTGGCGAAAATATAAAACAAACAACTAAATACAATCTATTTTCCTTGAGTGGGAGAATAGCCATCCATACGTAAATGCACTTGCTACTGACCGCAGTATTTGAGTTTCCCCCTCACAAAAAA
>JASJCJ010000190.1 GCA_030066045.1 Calothrix sp. MO_167.B12 | reverse complement strand
ACCTTTCTTTTGAAAATTGGGTTGACTGCTAATTTTAGTAAAACATCGTTTCCAAGCAGTAGATAAAGCCCTTAATGCTGATTGTGGTGCAGATTTTGAACACTCATAGTACCAAGGGTTTTCTGGTTTTACTAAGGCTACTAAATACTTATGTAAATCAATAGCAGTCGGAAATTTTATTTGATAATTAGGATTCTTTTGATTATGTTCTAATATTTGTTTCGTTAATGCTAATCCCCAGTTCCAAGCATGTCTAGAAACTCCACAATGTTTCAATAAAAAAGTTCTTTGATAGTTATTTAGTTTTAACTCTGTTTTGAATCCGAGTAACATTGTATAATAATTTTCCTCCCGCCTGCTCTTGTATAACTAAAACCCCAATCGTTTTTTCAAATTCTTATAAAGACCTCGATAGTACTTTAAACTATCTATATGACTGTTCTCCAAATTTAACCATATCATCAAGTTACTATTTATAAGTGGTGTCAATGGCAGAATTATTAATTCTTAAAAATTGAATTGGGGTAAAGGGCAACAATGTCGTCCGACCTTCGTTACCGTAAATATGTATTAAAGTAAACCCCTATATCTGGACAAAATGGGTACATTTGTCCATTTATGGGTAGAAATTAGATAACAGTTACTAGCCCCCTGAAACGTAATTAATTACAAATTAGTTTCAACTATTGGCACTGTTTCAAACTGTATTGCCGCTGACATCTTCAGTTATAAGCGATCGCCAGGGGGTATTGGCAAGGTGAGCAAATACAATAATTGCTTTTGATGTTTTTGATCACCCTTACATAGCATAAATCAGCATAAATATGATTTAAGCTAGTTTTATTCGCTTTGAAGCAAATTTACTGCCAAAATAAAGCCTAATAACTCTTCACTTCTGACTCGGCCTAATCTACAGGGGGAGAATATAAAAATTATCAACTAATCTCAACTAGCTCGATATCAAATGTCAGTTCTTGTCCAGCTAGGGGATGATTTGCATCTAGAGTCACATGAGACTCCGATATATCCGTGACTACCACCGGAATTACCTGATCGTCACTTTGGGAAATTTGTAATAGCTGACCTACATTCAATGATACATCCGTAGGTATTTGTTCTTTTTCAACAACTATCACTAGTTCCTGACGATGGGGTCCATAAGCTTCTTCGGAAGGAATAGTTACGGTTTTAGACTCACCAATACCCATCCCTACCATTGCTGATTCAAAACCAGGAATCACTTGTCTTTCACCAATAGCAAACTCTAAAGGCTCTCGTTCCGCAGAAGAGTCAAATACTGTACCATCACCTAACTTACCTGTATAATGAACTTTCACAGAGTCACCAACTTTGGCTTGTACCATTCCTAATCTCCTTGATTGTTTGCTGAATAACTTACAGGACTTACACACGGATAAGGTAACCACAGTCATTGCGACCCAAGGAAGTAATCCCAAACACCTGATTTATCCTAACGAGTGCGTAAGTTCTAACTTACTCCGGATACATATGTGCAATTGCTTGCACAATGGGATTATATGAGTCCCGCTGATTTAGTTAACTGAATTTAAATGACCTCTCTCATTTAATCTTCAACTAGGTTACAGCAGATATACATTGATGCATATCTTAACAATATTAGACAAAATTAGACAAAAATGATCCAGTTTATTTTATTCTTAATTAACTCTTTTTTGACTGCACTATTACCGTAATACTCTATTTAATTTTGTTTTCCTTGTAAATAATTACTTAAATCTGAAATAGAACGAATATTGAGCTTCTCTACATCCTCACCACGCATCATCAAGGCATATGTATTATTAAAACCAAAAGGAGTCAACCATTCCATGTCATGGCTAGTTTTTAATTGTTTTTTAACATAAGTAAATACCTTATCTTTATCTTTAATAATGGCATCAAGGCTTGCTTGGTCTGGTTTGATCATCACCAATAGTGCTGTGCCTGTATATTCTGGATAAATATCAATTTCTCCTTGGGCTAGAGCTTCAAAAGCAATTTTAGTTCCACCCAATCCAATTTTTAAATCTACATCCAGGTTTGTATAATTTTCAATTAAATTAGCCAACATTTCTGCTAATATATATTGCTCTGTGAAATTTTTAGAACCTATTAGCACATCAGCCCTAGCATTCCTTTGTATATTTGTTTTCAGGCCGATTCGGTTTAAAAAATCTTTAGCTACTTTCTTTGGAGATTGTTTTTTCTCATCCACAAGATAGTTCAGTTCTGCCATCTTTTCATCAGAAATTTGATTAGCTAATTTCTCTAATGCTTCTCCTATCTCTGGGTATTTCCTCAAAGTCTCTCCTCTGATTAAAGGAGCTGCGTAGTAGGGAGGAAAATAATTTTTGTCATCTACTAAAGCTTGCAATTTATAAGCCTTAATCCTGCCATCTGTAGAAAAACCGCTGATGAGATTGACTTTTTTACCCTTGATAGCTTGATACATCAATCCAGGTTCTAAATCAACAGTATTCAAACGCAAATTATACAATTTGCTTAACCCAGGATAACCATCAGGACGTTCCATAAACTCGGCTACAAATCCAGCTTTAAAGCTAGGAGTACCAGCAGGCATGACTACCAACAGCAATAAAATACTGAAGATAATTACTGCCGCTATTAAAAGAGGCTTAATCAGTTTCCTGATATATTTTTGTAGAATACCGAGGGAAAAATCTAACAGTAGTGCCAAAGCAGCAGCTGGAATTGCTCCCGCCAAAATCATCTCTACTCTATTGAGGGCAATACCACGAAAAATAAATTCTCCCAAACCTCCAGAAGCAATTAAAGCACACAGGGTAGCCACACCAACATTAGTAACGGCGGCGGTGCGAATACCTGCAAAAATTACGGGAATTGCTAGGGGTAATTCTACCTTGAGCAAAATTTGTAAGTCTGGCATTCCCATACCTTTAGCAGCTTCCTTGATGTCCCTATCTACCTCGTCAATGCCAATAAAGGTATTGCGGATAATTGGTAACAAAGCATACAAGAAAAGGGCAACTATGGCGGGTACAACCCCAATTCCCAATACAGGTAGGAGAAAACCTAAAAGGGCAACGCTGGGAATTGTTTGAATTACCCCAACTGCACCAATGACATTATTCGCAGCCTGCTTATAGCGGGTTAAAATCACTCCTACTGTAATACCTATGGCTACGGCAATTGACAAGGAAATTGCGGTTAATTTAATATGCTCTACCGTTTGTTCGCCAATTTCTCCCCAGTGGCTGACAAAGAATGACCACAGATTAATCAGCAGTTGTTTCATACCAGGATTCCTTGAATCGGTAAAAAGCAGCAAGCAATTCTTCGCAATTGACTGGGGGCAATTTGTTTATATCCTGGGAATCAACAATCCGAATGAAATAGGATTTTAATGATGTTTCCACCTGTTCTAAAACAGTCAATAGGTTAGTATTTTCCTCATATCCCTGGAATTTGCCTGTAACGGTTGCTTTTGGCTGTAGCCAGGGGATTAAATCTTGGAGAGTTGTAACTTGTAATTCTAATTGAAATAGGTATGCCTGAAAAAAATCACGGACAAATTGATTCCGTGGTTGAAAAATTAACTCCTTGGGAGTACCAATCTGCTGCACCTTACCTTTATCCATCAAGCAAATGCGATCGCACAAGGTAACGGCTTCAAAAATATCATGGGTCACCAATACCATGGTTTTCTGTAGCAGACTTTCAAGGCGTTTAAATTCTTGTTGAATTTGTTTGCGAGTAATCTGATCCAGGGCTCCGAATGGTTCATCGAGTAAAATAATTGGCGGATTGGCAGCCAGTGCCCTGGCTAATCCTACCCTTTGTTGTTGCCCTCCACTGAGTTCATGGGGATAGCGCCGAGCAAACTTTTCCGGAACCAGTCCCACTAATTCTAACAATTCACCAGTACGTCGCGCAATCCGTTTTTCCTTCCATTTCAATAATCGGGGCACCACAGCCACATTTTCTGCAACCGTGTAATGGGGAAAAAGTCCGGTATTCTGAATTACATACCCCATACCTTGGCGTAGTGCCTCCGGTTGGCGATCGCGGATATTATGTCCGGCAATCAGAATCTGACCAGAGGTAGGCTCAATTAGCCGATTCAGCATTTTCAGGGTGGTGGTTTTACCACAGCCACTGGTGCCAATTAATCCCAGTGTTTCCCCTGAGGGGACTTGGAAGCAGACTTGATCTACTACAGTGACACCGTTATATTCCTTGGTCAGTTCAATTGCCTCAATCATCAAAGTTTAGGTTATTTCTGGATCTTTAGGATAGCAACTAAACCATGACCACAGCCTATCCCCTTTTGCATTTCGTATTCTAAAGTCCGCAGAGCGTAACCCAATTGTGGCTCAATAATATTAGCTCTGGGATCGCCATACCACATCCAGCCCACATCCGCAATCACCCGGTCCATAGTCATTAGGGCAAATTGCAAGGGTTTGGAGAAATGATCCCACTCTTCTAGTTCCTGTAGAGCCATACCGTGGTTAAGACGCTTTTGGCAGAATTTCACCAAGATGTTCCAAGATTCAATCAGTTGCCATAGAAAAGGTGCAACTTGAGGATGGTTAGGAACCATGTCTGGAGTTAAAATCAATTCCTCCAAATCTGTACGCAAGTAATCCTCATGCAGGGAATTAACTAAACGGCGAATCGGTTTTAAGTTTTGGTTGAATTCTCTAGTATCAGTATGGCGGCCAACCAACATAGAGCGATCTACAAGTTTAACAACTTCAACTCCGACCCCAGTATCTGCGGTTAATTCTTTTGCTAATTCTTTTACTTCATCACCAATCCAGAATCTGAGGGGAAATGTCTCAATATCCAGTTGGTTTCTGACTGGCTCAGAATAGAGATAACTCATGCTATAATCACGCATTTTCTCGTCTTCGGAGGTAGCCGACCAAAAATCTGGCCATTCGATAGAGTAACGTCCGACTAAATCCAGTACAACTAGACTATCGTTTGCACCATGTTGGCAAATATCCTGCAATAACCGCACTAATTCTTGTCGAGAAAGATGAGATAGGGAACCATAAGAAGAAAAGTAAATCTCAAAGGGTTCTTCCTCTGTTTTGATTCTTCCCAAACCCTCTCGTAAATCTTGTTGGACAAATTTGACATTGGACTTGTCCTCAAACAAAGCTTGACCTTTATCAACCATCGCTTTACTAATATCAAGTCCCAAGTACCAGTCGATATCTGACTCTGGAAGTATGCGTTGGTGTTGCAAGCCTAAGTCTAAATCGTGGTGATCTATTTTTGTCAGAATTTCATAACCCTGTCCCGAACCGCTGCCAAGGTCCATAATTCGCACACCTTGGTTTTCCTGTTGCCGACGTTCCACCACATCGCGCAAAAATGGTCGGAAGATGATCCGGTTTAATTGGTCTTCCCAGTAAGTACGTACATTGTCATACTTGCCAAACAGGTTGCCTACATATAGGTCATATTTGCCTTCTTTGACTGCTTGTGAATAAGTCTGTTCTCCTACTGATTGCATGATGATATTCCTAGATAAAATTACTTAGTTTTGATTGTTTAAATTCCGGCTTCTTTGCCAATTACCAATCAAAATACCAGAATACCAATGGGAAAATAGATTAGAATGAATTAGGTGTTCTAGTCAATATTTATTGCTAGTAAATGACAAAATTTATTCATCCGGAATTGGAAAATTAAATCAGCTGGTTTTCTGGCTTTAATTATCCAACTAATGGGAGTTATATGGGCATAAATACCCCCTATTTTTGAGGTTAATTACTGTACTTTTTGCATCCTGTCTGAGTCAAGAACCTGGCTAATTTTGCCCCAAAGCCAGTCCGGCATCGTATGATGGGTTTCATATACCCGAGAAAACTTATTTTCAATGGTTTGAAAATATTCTTCTACTCGCTCTGCTCCTTTTTCTTCTAGAGGCATGAGAATTTTATCTCTAAACAAATCGATTGCTAGACCTTGGACTCCCCGCTTATGCTGGTGGTATAGATAAAATTGGGCTTCCTCTGCTTGTCCCACACACTCCCAGGGAATATATCCCTTCAGCCCGAGTAATTCCTCCCAGATGGGCAGGTTTTCTTCTATGTCAAACAAATTTTGACCAAACGCCTCGACTACCTGACTCAAATTACCGTAGGTGCAAAATCCAGCAAATACATAGCAACACTTTTCACAACGACCACACCAAGGTTTCTTGATATTGCAAGAATTGGTGGCATAGGGAAGTTCCCCGCCCAGGCGAAAAACTGTTTCAAATACTTTGAGATCGTGAAGTGGCTTAGTTAAACTGACTCTGTTAATTCCCTCGAATAAGCGCGCCATCAGCTTGGAGATTTCTTTCTCAGCAGTGAAACTTTTTGCCCACTGATGGGCTACGGCTTCACCGGACTCAGGTTCTACTAGGTTAGGAGCATCAGCACTCTTTTCGTTACCAAATGCGACAATGGGGATTTTATGAACTATTTGAATCGGAGCTATTGCTATCGGTCCTAGAACTACTTCTCCAGCTTCTGTTCTAAATGGTTTGTCAAGGGTAAAATAATCCTGCAATCTTGCACGTATATTAGTCTTCTCCATTCTATTTTCCAGCCAGGGGTAGTAATCATCATGTAGGTATAAATTATGCTGTTTCCTACATTTTAGATTGTTCGTTACCTTGGAAAATAGCAATTCCTGCTCTTGATTATCACCATAGATATCGTAAAGATAAGTTACAAGATCGTAATCTATATTGGCTGTTTCTAAAAGCAGGCTACACAACAAACTATCTTTGCCAGAACCAGAGGCAAGAATTACATCTACTGAATCTTCAACTCTAGTGGTGCTAAATATTGGATAGTTAGTGGCCTGCCCCATTTCTGAAGCAGTAACCACAAACTCTGGTCCGGTATAATCCAACTTCCCTATTTGATAGCGATGTTCACTCCAATGTCCTCGGATGACAATTTCAATAAATTCCAACAGTTGGGGATCGAGATATTTACTGTACTTTTTGATATCTAACCTACGAGGAAGTACTGCACCAAATCGTAGGAAAGAAATCACAGCCAAGGTGACTGCAAAAACTTCAACTTGGGAGGGAGAACCCAAAGCAGAGTCAGCAAAACTGATGGAATTGTATCGAATAGAAAATTGAACGGGGTCACCATCAAGGAGATAAATTATCTTTAGCTTGTCTTCAGTAAATGAGACATCTTCTAATCGAGCTTCTTCTACTAGAAAATCCTGAAATTGTTGACCACTATTTTGATTATATTTTTCTAACATCACTTTAGTTGCTTACAAAGTTCAGAATTGATTTTTGACACTCTCACTGCTAAGACTGAGCCTGTAGCGGGAGATTGTTGTTTCATCCCCACTTAACTAGACTGGTATTACTACCAATCCCCGTCAGTACGAGTCAACAAGCATTTTCAACCACTGTATGTCCTACAGTACTAACACCACGATTTCTAATTACTTGTGAAGCAGCTATATCTCTTTGTGTTGTGTAACCACACTCAGGGCAAGAATGTATCCTTACATCTAATGTTTTCTTGCCTGTATGTGCATCACAATTAGGACATATTTGACTGGTGTAGTTCTGATCTACTTTGCCAAAGTATACTCCTCTTTTCCAAGCTATGTAACTCAAAAGATTGAAGAATTGTCCGAATCCTGCGTCTAAGGTATGCTTACAAAACATCCCTTTAGCCCAGGCTCTAAAGTCAATATCCTCAACAAATATCGCACCAGCTTGGTCACAAAGATAATTAGCTGCCCTCAAGTGAAAATCCTGACTGGTGTCTGAAATTTTTTGATGAAGTCTAGCTGTTTTAGCGTTTAGCTGTTTGCGGTTATTAGATCCCAATTTTTTATACTTTAATCTTCTTTGTAGTAATTTCAACTGACAGTGAAGTGAAGTGAAAAATTGAGGTCTAGTAATTAACTTTCCTTCAGAAGTAGCTAAAAAGTTTTTACCGTTAATTCTGAGTGTAACGGGAGTCCTCTTGCTCCATTAAGATAAAATAAAGCTAGTAGTCTGTCAATTTACTACTCAATGAAGTGTTCTTTCCCATTTTCCAATCAGAGCAGCAGCATTTGGATGGGGAAAATAACTTTTGAAAATCCGGTAATAGAATAACTCTTCTTTGGTACTTACTGGAAGTCCTTGAAGGAGAGCTTGCTCAAATTCTTGATCAGAAATGTTGCGGTTAGCATGAACTTCCAACATGGTTGAGGAGGCAGAGCCTTGGGCAAATTCCATTTTATTTCGCCACACAATTTCATTGGGCAGCAAGTCTTCAAAAGCCTTACGCAATAGCCATTTCTCAATGCCAAAAGCTTTGTATAGCTTCAGAGCAGGATCTATATTTAGAGATAGTTCAATAAAGTCAGTATCTAAAAATGGAACACGCCCTTCCAGTCCATGAGCCATTGTCATTCTATCTACCCGTTGCAAGTTGAGATTGTGCAATCCCTTGACAATGGCAATTAATTCTTGATGTAACTCTCTGGGATCATCGTAATCTTGCAAGTAGCTGTAGCCAGCGAATAACTCATCTGAGCCTTCTCCTGTGAGAATCACCTTGACATACTGACTAGCTAGCTTGGATACAATGTAACAAGGAATGGCATTGCGAACCATAGGAGGATCGAAGGATTCAAAGTAATAAATCACCTTGGGGAGAATGGCTTGTACTTCCTCCTCTGTATAAATATATTCATGGTGAATCGTTCCTAAATGTTCTGCCACTAAACGGGCGGCCTTCAAGTCTGGTGAATTAGGTACTCCTACAGCAAATGAATGCAATTCTGGTACTTTTTGCTTCATCAATGCGGCAATAATGCTGGAGTCTAAACCGCCACTGAGGAAAACTCCCACCGGCACATCAGACATGAGCCGCTTATCAACACTTCTTGATAATGTCAGCCGGATTTTTTCCAGGGCGGTATCTACATCCTGAATGAAAAGCTGGTTTTCGGGAAGTTGGTAATAAGGTTGTAAGCCCTGTGCTGAATGGTAGTAATATCCGTTGGGAAACTCTTTTATCTCCTCTGTATGTTCTAACAGTGCTTTTATTTCTGAAGAGAAGAAGATATTATTGTCATTAGTTCCATAGTAGAGGGGCTTAATGCCGATGCGATCGCGGGCAGCAAAAAATTCTTGACCATCACTAATTACAAAACTAAACATTCCATCCAAACAGCTGGTTAGTCCATGACCAAGCTGTTCATACAACGGTAATAGAATTTCACTGTCAACCTGGGACTGGAAATTATAGCTTTGACTGAGGCGATTCCGTATTTCCTGAAAGTTATAAATTTCGCCGTTACAAACACCGTAAAGCTTTCTTTGAGAATCACTCAGAGGTTGATGACCTCCTTCAATATCTACAATTGCTAAACGCTGATGTCCTAAAATAAAGTTATTTTCTTGAACTACCCCAACATCGTCCGGTCCCCGGTGAGCTAAAGTAGAAAGCATTTCTTGGAAATCATTACTGTTCGGCATATTGGAACCAAAAATGCCAAGAACGCCACACATAATCCTTTCCTCCCAAATTCTATTTTTGATACAGTTGTCAGTCAGTTGAAAAAATACTTGGCAACGATCAATATCCCTCTAGAGCTTTTAGACTCAGGGGGTGTTCTAAATTCAATTGATCTGTCTGAAGTATGGTTGATTGCAGAACCGGCTACCCCTAAGGGGTAAGTCCAATCCTCTATGCTCCTGTAACCGCAAATCATCAGCTTGGGCGGTTATCTAGTTGACAGAATATATACTGACTAAGCTGTATACAAAAAACGTTTGTATGTAAAAATTTACTATTTGTAATGATTTTTTTCGGTTATTTACCTCCGATAATTTATGATTAAATTGTATGAACGTCAACTAATATGTATCAAAAAATGATATGTATGATACCTTACCATAAATATCAGCAATAAAATCATCAAACTGCTAATAAAAGTCAAATATGCACTATACACAAATCTTGGGAATATGTGATTATAGCTTGCATTCAGACTTGATTGCTCGCGCGTAAAACCCCATCCCCTGGTGTCAGCGCGGCTAATCAAGGGGGGTTCGATGCCCCCTTGATTTAGGTATTCATCAAACAAATTTTGAGAGTAGTTACTTAATATTCTCTTAATTTGTCAACCAGGGATGGAGCTAAGGAATGCGAAAATCGTGATATTGGTAACATATAAATTAAGTTAATATATCGCTATTATTTATATTTACTAAGTATAGATATTACCTTACCAAGTGACGCGATCGCTCAGTTTATGCCTCATTTTGCCACCAATCCCAGGAACTCTTTCTAAATCCTCCAAAGAGGTAAATGGTTTTTGTTGTCTGGTTTGAATAATTCGTTGTGCTAATTTTTTACCCACTCCTGGTAAGGTATCTAATTCTTCGAGTTGGGCAGTATTAATATTTACTTTTTTAATCTCTTTCTGTACCAAAGATGATGGAGATAATATGCTGGGACATTGTTTGGTTTGCAATTTCAGTTTTTGTTGAATTTTTGGTGGTACGCCTAATTGAGCATCTTCATATAAACGTTCCCATTCCCGTTGATAATGGGCAGCAACCACTGGATTTTCAATTACTAACAGAGTTTCATCATTGTTATGATTGGCGATGGTAGACCAATTGTGAGAGCCTGTAATGACGGTATTTTGATCTACAATGGCAAACTTATGATGGAGTAAATCCCCTTTGGGTAATAAAGGTGTACCAACTGTGGTAATGGGATTTTTCCAAGGGCGATTGTCAAGTTCATATTTACATTTATTGCTCAGAGCAACACCCATCATATCCATCCCTTCACTAT
This sequence comes from Calothrix sp. MO_167.B12, assembly GCA_030066045.1. GTDB lineage: Bacteria > Cyanobacteriota > Cyanobacteriia > Cyanobacteriales > Nostocaceae > Calothrix_A. The sequence continues at coordinate 2,725 of JASJCJ010000190.1, read as the reverse complement.
AGGGGCGATAAGCAAATCCGGGATCGATTAAAGCTCTTACTTGAATCCCCTGTTGATGGCGATTTTCTAAAATATTGGCAAAGCGTTGCTCGGAAAATACAAATAATGCCATATCCACAGATTTTTTGGCGAGTTCTAATTGTTTGCCAATCAATCCATTACTAGTTAAAGACCAAATTCTTCGAGGAGAATGGGGGGAAAAATTTACAGTAATCTTACTATCCCCTAACTCAATTGTTCGCGCTTCTCTGACTGGCTTATGGATGCCAAATTTACTATTATTTTGACCGCCGGGTCCATCTCCCCACATCATGTTAAATTCTGTGGTGAGGATTGATGCTAATTCCGGACTATCAATCTTTAATAAATTATTGGCATTACCTAAACTATTGGGCTTGTGGAAATCCCCATGAGTACCGCTCAAGGTAAAATTGGCGGAAGTGATAATCACAAAGCGGCTGTCAACAACCACAAATTTATGATGCATTAAGCCACTGCCCCGAGAACCATCTTCTCTATCATCTATGATGGGGATTTTGGCATTATTTAAGATTACTAAAGCATCCCTGTGATTAATTTCTGCGGGGCTAAGTTGATTATCTCCGTCTATATCTAAAAATTTGCGAAAATCTGTATACCTTTGCCGTTCCCTAGGAGTAAACTGACTAATTTCTGCCGCAGTGAAACTACTCCAAGGGCGGCTATAGTTATTTTCTAAAATTAACCTGACCTTTACCCCCTCTTGGTGTTTTTTGACTATGGCTTGAGCTACCTTAGGTAGACGTAGCTCTTGTACTGCTATGTCAATTGTGGATTGAGCTTGAGAAATAGTCTCAATAATTTGTTTCTCTAAATCATCTCCCTGGCGCGTTTGCTGGCGATAAGGCTCTAAATATTGGGAAGATGGGGAATGATTAAAGTAAACTTGAACTAAAGGGTCTTGTGGTAAAGGTTCTACAAGTCCGGGGCGGCGATCGCCAGTCTTGACTTTTTGACAGGCAGTAATACTCAGTGCCAACACAAGAATAGCTCTCCAACGCCATTGGTGAGGGAAAATCTTCACTGTAGTCTGTTAAAAATGGATTTGGGGTAGACAAACTTATGATTCCCGTTAACCAATAGAAACAAGCAATGCAAATTTACCTAGACTACAGTGCCACTACTCCCACTCGCCCAGAAGCGATCGCTGCCATGCAAGCTGTTCTCACCCAACAGTGGGGGAATCCTTCTAGTTTGCATATGTGGGGACAAAGGGCAGCTACGGTTTTGGAAACAGCCAGAATGCAAATTGCAGAATTGATTCACGCCCCAACTCCAGAATCAATTGTCTTTACCTCTGGCGGCACTGAGGCAGATAATTTAGCAATTATGGGAGTTGCTCGGCGCTATGCAAACCCCCAACATCTAATTATTTCCAGCGTCGAACATTCAGCGATCGCCGAACCCGCCAAACTATTAGAACAGTGGGGTTGGCAAGTAACTCGCCTGCCCGTAGATACTAAAGGTAGGGTGAATCCCCTGGATTTACAAGCGGCTTTGCAAGATAACACCGTGTTGGTATCAGTAATTTATGGGCAAAGTGAGGTGGGAACCGTACAACCCATTGAAGAACTGGCAAATATTGCCCGGAGTGCAGGGGTGTTGTTTCATACCGATGCAGTACAAGCGGCGGGACGCTTACCCATAAATATCCAAAAATTATCAGTAGATTTACTTAGTATTTCTAGTCATAAAATATATGGACCCCAAGGAGCAGGAGCATTGTATGTGCGTCCTGGAGTAGAGTTACTACCATTGATGGATGGTGGGGGGCAAGAAACGGGGTTACGTTCTGGAACCCAGGCAATATCAGTAATTGCCGGTTTTGGGATGGCAGCAGAGTTAGCATTACAGGAAATGCCTACAGAAACCCCTCGATTAATTGAATTGCGCGATCGCTTGTTTTCTCAATTAGCCGATATCCCTAATTTAATCCCTACAGGGGACTTAATCCAACGTTTACCCCACCACGTGAGTTTTTGCCTGCAAAATGCCGATGGAGAAATGCTCAACGGTAGAAGCCTAGTGAGACAGATGAATTTGGCTGGTATTGGCATTAGTGCCGGTGCTGCTTGTAGTAGTGGTAAACTCAGCCCGAATCGGGTATTGTTGGCCATGGGATATGACGATAAATCAGCCTTGGGTGCAGTACGGATGACTGTGGGACGCTATACCAAGGAAGCAGACATTGATTGGGTGGGGATGGCATTTACCCAAATATTAGAACGGCTGAAGCCGATAGAGTTATCGGTTGTCAGTTTATAGTGATGGGGCGATGAAGTAATAAGTAATAAGTAAGGTCTGCTGAATAAAAATAAAACAATGCAAGAGAATAATCTTATTCAAAAGACAGAAATTACTGCGGATAATACCATTTTAGGCGCAGCTATTTACAGTAAATCACTCCTTCTGATTTATGATTTTTTCGTATTAGGTTTATCAAATACATTTTGTTGGCAATGTCCAACTAAATTAATTCTCAACTTTTACAACCAACACATCTCGGATAAACATCTAGATGTAGGGGTAGGAAGTGGCTATTTTTTAGATAATTTTAAAGGCAACTCTTAACAGGGAACAGGCAATAGTGAAGGCGTTGGACGAGGATTTAAACCCCGTCCAACGCAATCGTCCCACTCATGACGGGGCACCAGACCCACTGGTGGGTCGAGGGAACTCAAGGGCA
>JASJCJ010000189.1 GCA_030066045.1 Calothrix sp. MO_167.B12 | reverse complement strand
TAGGGCTTGCTGAAAAAGTCCCTTGGTGGGGGTAGGGAATAGGGAATAGGGAATAGGCAATAGTTCGGTGCCTCTTTTTTTCTATTCTTTTGATCAAAAAAAATTAGAGATGCAAGAATTTTAAACCTAAAATTATAATTCCCTTGCACTTAATTCCCAAAAAAATAGCCCTTATGCATTGAGAAATCAATGTTTTATAGTTATTCAGCAGACCCTAAATATAGTTTTGTGTGAATTAGTTTGGGTGTTGCGGGGTAAGCCTTATCAATTTAGTAAAGAAGAAATTAGCAATACTATAGAATTAATATTGCAATGTCCAGTATTTGAATTAGAAAATCGTTCTGTCGTTTATCAAGCATTGCAGCGTTTTAAACAGGGAAGAGCAGATTTTTCTGATTATTTAATTGGTGCAGTTGCTCAACAGTCTGGTTGTAGTTCAACAGAAACATTTGATAGAAAGTTGAGAAGTGATACCAATTCAAATAATGTTTGCGACACATAAATTAAATTACTCGTAGGGGTTTAGCACTGCTAAACCCCTACCCATCTGTCGCATTCTTTTTTCAAATTGGTATGAGAAAGGGTTTGATTTGTGGGAGTGATCAAAAAGCGATCGCTTGACATGCTCCCCACGTAAAAGCGTAGACGTGCAACGGCTTGTCGTTAGAAATAGCACTATGGATGTTCACCATAAAAATATGTATTTTGTAGGGGTTCAGCTTTGGCTGATGTGTGACAGTTAGGGTGCGGAATGTGGGATGCAATATTCTATGGCAGTAGCTGTGAAAATGCGTCAAGTGAAGGAATTGCGATCGCATCTCTAAGTAGTGCTTTCAGTATAGATACATCATTGATACCATTTATTTTGTCGATCATCGTATTTGGTACTTCCCCAAAACGTACTTCTAGAACTTCAATCACACTTTCACGTGCAGTCTGTATTTTTCCTTCTTGTTTTGCTAACCGCTCAATACTAGTTACATAACGCATTATACCTACTTCCTCTTCGCGTCTTAATTCTGTTTTAAAGCTATTTGCTAGCTCTTCTGGTAACATCATTACCCAGTCAATAAACCGAAATAATCCAATTATTTGTTCGCGGTTATAACCTTTTGCAAACAACATTCTTACTATCCTTAGCTTCCACTGTAACCTACTTTCCGGGTTCTGCTTGGTAGCTTTAGTTTGCAAATGTGCCATGACAACTATACCAAAAGGGTTGGTTGTTTGCTCCAAACTTTGCCACTGTGCTTCATAATCTAATAATTTGATAATGGGAAATTCTAAACTTACGCGACATCCACCTAGAGAATATTCATAATAGTTTGGTCGCCAATTTTGCTGTTCATCTGCTAGCACAGCTAGACTGATGACTCGTTTTTTGTGGCGGTCAAATAGGCGATAATTGTAAGTATACATACGTTCAGCAAAGCCTTTTTCATATTGGCTTTGAACTTCGACGTGAGTTAGAACCCAAGCTTCTTCTCCATCCAGTAGATAAACTTTAGCAACTTTATCAACTAAACGTTTGCCAATTTCTGCGTCGGGTTCTAGTTGTTGTAGTTCGGTGTCGAGAAATTCGTAGGGTTTTGTCCAGTCAATTACAGCATATGCTTCTATAAAAAAGAATTCCAAAAAATTAGGAAAGAAGTCTTCAATAATTTCTTTCCAAGGACTGTCATATTCTGTTCGTTCTTCTGTCATTATACCAAATCAAAAAATGTTTGTGACAGCTCCAATTGTAGGGGCGGGGTAACCCCGCCCCTACCAATAAATTACCCTATCTCTACGAGTGATTCAGGCATCAAATCGGATTGCTATATCAATGTTTACTACTCACCCTAGCTTTCGTCGCCAGTAAGTTCAATAACAATCCATATTCCAACCCTTCCACCACCGCTTGATAGGAAGCCTCCAAAATATTATTTGACACTCCTACGGTTGTCCACCGTTGGTGGCTATTGCGGGATTCCAACAAAACCCTAGTGGTGGCGGCGGTTCCCGTATGTCCATTGAGAATCCGCACTTTATAGTCTACCAACTCAAAAGCGGCTATTTCAGGGTAGAAGTTGACTAAAGCTTTGCGTAATGCTTTATCTAACGCCGCTACAGGACCGATTGCTTCTGCGGCTTCTAAAATATGCTGACCATTGACAGTGATTTTTACCGTGGCTAAGGCATTAGTATTTTCCTTGCCCTTTGCCAAATCGCAATGGACTTGGAAACCCTTGATTTTAAAGAAGTGTTGGCGACTACCCAAGGCTTCTCGCATTAGTAATTCAAAACTGGCTTCTGCGGCTTCAAATTGATATCCTTCACTCTCCAACTCTTTCAAGCGTGCCAAAATCTTCCGGGTGGCTGGATGGTGTTTATCTAATTCCATACCAAAGGAACGAGCCTTCACTAACACATTACTAATTCCTGACTGTTCGGAAATGACAATCCGACGACAATTTCCTACTTGTTCTGGTGGAATATGTTCGTAGGTTAAAGGATTTCGTTCTACTGCTGATACGTGAATGCCACCTTTATGGGCAAATGCTGAACGTCCGACGAAAGGTGCGTGTTCATCAGGAGCGAGATTGACAACTTCACTAATGAATCGACTGGCTTCTGCCAGTTGGGATAATTTTTCTGTGTCAATACATTGATAGCCCACTTTTAGCTGCAAATTGGGGATTAAAGAACAGAGGTTAGCATTACCACAACGTTCTCCATAACCGTTGATTGTGCCCTGTACCATAGTCGCCCCTGCCATTACCGCAGCCAAGGCATTAGCCACCGCTAATTCCCCATCATTATGGGTGTGGATTCCCAATTGAGTATTTTGGGGCAGAAATGTTGCCACATCGGCAACAATTTGGGTGACTTCATGGGGTAAAGTACCGCCATTAGTGTCACATAGGACGATCCATTCTGCACCAGATGCAACTGCCACCTCTAATGTTTGTAGAGCGTACTCTGGATTTTGCTTGTAACCATCAAACCAGTGTTCCGCATCGTAAATCACGCGACGATCTTGACTTTGAAGATACTCAATGGTATCCCGGATCATCACTAAATTTTCTGCTAAAGTGGTTTTGAGTCCTTCAGTAACGTGTAAATCCCAAGACTTGCCAAAAACTGTTACCCAACGGGTGCGGGCGGCAAGAATTGCTTGTAACATCGGCTCATCTACCGCTTTGGATTGGGGTCGTCGAGTGGAGCAAAAAGCGACAATTTCTGCTTGTTGGAGGGGTTCTTCTTGCAACTGCCAGAAAAATTGTACGTCTTTAGGATTTGCACCGGGCCAACCGCCTTCTATGAAGGGAACTCCCAGTTGATCGAGCCTCCGGGCAATACGTAACTTATCTTCAATCGACACCGACAAACCTTCGCGTTGTGTACCATCCCGTAGCGTGGTGTCGTAGATCCAAATTTGGGGTGCTTTATTTGCGGACATAAGACTGGGATTTGTAAGACAACTTTAAGGCATGAGTAAGTATAAAACAAAAAGCCAGTTTGGAATTTGTATATTATGCCCAAGGTACTAGCTCAAGGTAAAACAATTGAGTGCAATCGCGGAACCAATTTACGTAAAATTTTGCTAAAAAATGGTGTTGAACTCTATAACGGTAAGTCTAAATTAATTAACTGTCGGGGAATTGGCAGCTGTGGTACTTGTGCAGTTCTTATAGAAGGCAAAGTATCACCCGTAAATTGGCGGGATCAAACGCGACGTTCCCTACCTCCCCATTCTCCTACAAAAGACCTGCGTTTAGCATGTCAAACTAGGGTTTTAGGTGATGTGAGAGTGACGAAATTTGAGGGATTTTGGGGACAAGGTTCTCAAATTGTGTGGAAATCAGAGGCTGAAAACGGAGAAAAAGGAGAAAAATCATATGGGTAGATGGACACCTTTAATTTTAATGGCTGGTGGCTTGGCAATTCTGCTAGGTACTTTGTTGGGCATTACTTTTCCTATGGATGGTCAGCAAAATGCAAATAAGAATATTGGTGGTAAGGATTCGCGAGTATTGCCCGCTAATATTAATGTTAATAGTACCGCTACTAAGGAAACACCTGCTAATGTTAATTCCAGTAGTGTGGCACAAAATAATAATTCCAGCTCCACAACACCAGGTACTAGCACCACCGCAGAAAGTCCCATTACTGATATCAATCAAAATCAAAGTAACCAACAAAGTAACCAACAAAGTAACGAACCGATTCGCGCTTTGTGGTAAAACTGGTAAGTTAATTTTTGTGTCATCAAATCACTGATATTCCAGTATGGGTTTGGGTTGTATGAAATGGGCATAACCAAGCCGGATAATCTTTTAGGGTGAGTCATTATACTCACCCTATTTTTAATGGTTGATGGTTGACAGTTGACGGGTGACAGTTGACGGTTGACGGTTGAAAGAATAAATCAACGTGAGTTCGACGAAATTTTAACTCCGAACTCCGAACTCCGAACTCCGAACTCAGGTTAAAATCAATCTTCTGGCTTTAACAGCCACAAACCACTATAGGTCATTCCTGAATCATCAGGCTGTACTAATAAGAAATGCAATCCTTTACTATTTTGTTGCCGTTGTTGGTACGTCCCAGCTGCGCTCTTTACCTCTTTATCCTCAAAGGTAGCAATAATCCATCTGTCTGCTAAACCCGCTTCCAACACCAAACCATCGGGTTCTCCAGCAATATAGTTAATGGCTACGGGATTCGCCTCTTGTAACCACCTTGCTAAATGTAGCGATCGCCTGCCACCATAAATAACTACACCAGGAATAGGCTGGGTGGATGCTATACCCAAATTGATGGGTAACAAAAATTCTGGCATTGCCAAAATGGGAATGGGACGCTCTGCAAATACATCCACTAAATCCCCTGCAGGAATGCTGGCAAACCGCCACTCTTCTCCCCAGAGGTTTTCTGGTAAGGGGACAGGAGGTGGTTTTTCTATGGCAATTGAAATTTGTTGCTCAATTAACCACTGCTTTAAGGCCGGGGTGCGGCGAGTTGCTTCAGTATTAATGCCCAGACTCATGGCAGATTGGGTAATTAAACTTACAGACTGGGGGCGAAATACCTGAATCACATCTGGCAGTTTATTACCAGCTTTACCAGCCGCCAATTTTAATTGAGATGCCACCCAAGTAGAATTAGCTTGGGATTGGGGACAAGTGGCTTGATATGCAAAATTGCGATCGCGATCGCAAATAAATAAATCCCATACCACCTCTCCCTCTTTGTCTGGTTGGGAACGACGGTAAAAGTCTGCTTGCCAGATACTCATAATCAAAGTTAAGAGTTAGGAGTTGATAGTTGAGAGTTATACCATTTTGACAAAAGAATGGGACAGATGGGTAGGGAACATCCACAATCTTTCAATATATAAGATTATTTTACTGGTGCCGTGCCCTTACGAAGAATTTATGTGTCGCAAACATTGTTTGAATTGGTATTAGGAGTTATAGTCCTCCACTCTTTCACTCCGGGCGGGGAAACCCCGCCCCTACTCCCTCACTCTTTCACTCCCTACACTTTCACTTTTGCCAATATTGGTTGAACAGAGGCAGAAATCTCAGGCACATAAACCTGGGACACATAATCAGCAATCATGCGATCAGTATTAAACAAGGGCGCGTTGGTCTTAATTGATGCCTTCATCATATTTACCCAACGATGGGAAACCCCATTAGCATCTTGGTCATAGTACATAGGCACAATTTCTTCTTCCAACAGGCGATATAAGGATTCAGAATCGATGCGATCCTGTAATTCCTGATCGCTGGTGTGAGCATCTTCACCTATTGCCCAACCATTTAACCCTGATTGATAGCCTTCACACCACCAACCATCGAGGACACTGCAATTAATACCGCCGTTAAAGCAAACTTTTTGACCGCTAGTACCAGATGCTTCCAGGGGACGACGGGGGTTATTCAACCAAACATCAACTCCCTGTACCAGTTTTTGACCAGTATAAATATCGTAGTCTTCAATCAATGCTACCCGGCGCAACAGTGCTGGATGTTGGCACCACTCAACTAAGCGTTGGATAATCCGCTTTCCTTCTTCATCAGCAGGGTGAGCCTTACCTGCAAATACAATCTGCACGGGACGTTGGGTGTTGCCAAAAATTCGCAAAGACCTTTCAAAGTCCTGGAGGAGTAAGTAAGCTCGCTTATAGGGGGAGAAACGTCGAGCAAAGCCAATGGTTAATACATTGGGATCTAATAGGGAGTCAACTGCTTGAATTCTGTGTTCCTCTTCTCCCCTTTCTAGTCGGGATTTTCTCACCTTGTAACGGGTATAGGCAATTAATCTTTCTTTGAGGATTTGATGCCGCCACCATAATTCGCGATCAGGAATATTATCCACTTTAGCCCACATTTGGGGATCGACAGCACGGTTTTTCCAATCTTCCCCTAGATACTGGTTATACAAGTCTGCCATCAAGGGAGCAGTCCAGGTGGGGGCGTGGATGCCGTTGGTAATATAACCGATGGGAACTTCGTTTTCTGAACAACGGGGATATAACACTGTCCACATCTTCCGGGAAACTTGACCATGTAGTTCACTTACCCCGTTGGAAGTGCGGCACATCCGTAGTGCTAAAACTGTCATGCCAAATGGTTCCCAGGGATCGCCCAGTCTTCTAGCTCCTAATGCCAGGAATTGTTCCCGAGACAGGTGTAATTGATGCCAGTAATGGGCAAAGAAAGAGTCCATTAAGTCGGAGGAGAAGACATCATGTCCGGCGGGAACTGGGGTGTGGGTGGTAAATACGCACTTTTGCCGCACCGTTGCTTCGATGTCATAGAATGATTTACCTGTGCGCTCAATTTCTTGCCTGGCTACTTCCAAGGTACAGAATGCCGCATGACCCTCATTTAGGTGGTAGACGGAAGGCTCGATTCCTAATGCTTTCAGGGCACGAATGCCACCAATACCCAATACTACTTCCTGGGAGATGCGGGTTTCCTGATTTCCACCATATAGGTGTCCTGTTAACCACCGATCTATGGGATCATTATCTTCGCGATCGCTATCTAAGAGATAAAGGCTAACTCTGCCTACCTGTGCCCGCCAGATTTGCACTTTCACCATGCGTTGGCGAATTTCTAACTCAATGGTCAAAGGATGCCCATGTCCATCCTTCATCAACTCAATGGGCATCTCATGGAAAATATTATCAACGTAATAATCTTCTTGCCAGCCTTGGCGATTTAGACGTTGGCGGAAGTAACCTTGGCGATATAATAAACCTACACCCACCATAGGCAAACCTAAATCAGATGCAGATTTGAGATGATCCCCTGCCAAGATCCCCAAGCCCCCGGAATAGATGGGCAAGGACTCATGGATGCCAAATTCAGCGCAGAAGTAAGCAATGGGATGTTCCTTCGTCACCTGGGGTGCTACCCGACTCACCCAAGTTTCTGTGGGATTCATGTAGTCATCAAATTCTTGTCCCAGGGCAGACATCTGCTTAAGAAAGTCGGGATCTTCCAATAACTGGGTCAGCCTTTCATATTTGGCTAATTTTAAAATGGTAACGGGATTATGGCCACATTTCTCCCATTCTTGGGGATCAATATTTTGAAACAGGGAAGCGCGATCGCCACTCCAAGACCACCAATAATTATATGCTAAGTCAGCTAACCTCTGTAGGGGAACGGGTAATTTCTGTTTCAGCTCTTGTACTGGTGTAATTGCATTATGTGTAGTCATAATATCCTTTGCTCTGTATGATTTATGGGTTGACTGTCTCAATCTCTAATGTTTCGTGATTTTTTTAGATGATTAGACTCCAAATTTTTTTTCTAAGTTGCCCCGACTCTATTGCCAAATTTTTAGCATATTCAAAAGCATGCGTCTTTTCTTACCCATATGTAACATTTATCCCATAAATTCAAGCGGAAACTATTTAATTTATTTTGTTTTTTATGAACTTTGTTTACATTTTTTTGTTCTATAAATTTTAAGAGTTTTTACGGTTGCATAGAAGTGAGTTTACTGGGAATATAAATTCTATTTATAAAAACTTTATTTCCGTGATAACTTAGACATTAATAATTTATTAAATTTTCATAATGAACTTAAAAAAAAATAACAATTATAACTATAATTGCTCGTAAAAATTAACAGAATCAATGGTTCAAAAAACTCGTGGCGTGGTATCTGCTGGACATGAAAAAACTGCTGAAGCAGGTATAGAAATCTTCAAGATGGGAGGTAATGCTTTTGATGCCGCCGTTGCAGCAATTTTAGCTGCCTTTGTGGCGGAACCAATGCTGACATCCATTGCTGGGGGTGGATTTTTGTTAGCACATACAAAAAATCAGCAGAATATTTTATTTGATTTTTTTACGCAAACGCCACAGAGCAAAAAGCCTGTAGATGAGATTGATTTTTATCCCACCAATGTTAACTTTGGTGATGCAGTACAAACTTTTCATATTGGTTTGGGTTCTATGGCTGTGCCGGGGAATATTCGAGGAGTATTTGAGGTACACCAAAAACTAGGTAGATTACCATTAAATGTAGTTGCCGAGCCAGCCATTCACTATGCTGAAAATGGGTTAGAAATTAATGATTTTCAGGCATATTGTTTGCGAATTTTACAACCGATTATTTTTGCATCTGCTGAAGCCAGAAAAATATATGCACCTGAAGGACAATTAAAAAAGTCAGGGGAAACGCTGATACTGAAAGATTTGGGTGCAACTTTAAGAGGTTTAGTCACCAAGGGTGTAGAATATTTACATACAGGTGATATTGCCGCACAAATTATCCGAGATTGTCGGGAAAATGGTGGTTATATAACTAGAGAAGACCTAGATAATTATCGAGTTATAACTAGAAAACCATTAACTATTAATTATAGGGATTATACCATAATTACAAATCCTCCTCCGAGTGCAGGAGGTATACTCATAGCCTTTAGTTTAGGGTTATTATCTCGGATTAATTTTGCCGATATAAAATTTGGCGATCGCTATCATTTACAAATGTTAGCAGAAGTAATGCACCTCACCAATCAAGCCAGGGAAAAAGCATACGATTCACAGGTTTCTCCAGAGGAATTTTTAACGAATCAAAACCTAAAAATTTACCAACAAAAATTACATAATGTCATCAATAAATGGGGAAGTACAACCCATATTAGTGTCATGGATTGTGAAGGTAATGCTGCTTCAGTAACTACCTCCAATGGAGAAGGGTCTGGTTACATGATCCCAGGCACAGGAATTATGATTAATAATATGTTGGGAGAAGCAGATTTAAATCCCTTTGGCTTTCATCAATGGCAGCAAAATCAACGTATTTCTTCCATGATGGCTCCCACAATTTTACTCAAAAATGGTAGACCAGAAATTGTTTTAGGTTCTGGAGGTTCCAATAGAATTCGCACAGCAATTTTACAAGTAATTTCTAATTTAATTGATTGGCAAATGCCCATAATGGATGCTGTTGCCAGCCCTCGATGCCACTGGGAAAACGATCAGTTTGATATTGAGCCAGACTTTGCATTAGATGATTTGGCAAATTTGAGGCTTCCTCACAATACCAAATCTCAATTATGGCAAGAAAAAAATATGTTTTTTGGGGGCGTACATGGAGTCAGAAAAAGAGAAAATGGGACGATGTCAGGAGCAGGCGATCGCCGACGCAATGGTGTTGCTATAATTCAAAAAGGGTAATCTATTGTGGCAAGTCTCCCTCATAGGTTCATATCTTAGGGAATACCAAAAAATAAATTATCCCAAATACACCAGCAAACCTGTAGGGGCGCATTGCGTGCGCCCTTAATGTGGGGATATTTTAAAACTTGGAAATCCCTTAATAGTCACTATCAGCCACACAAATCCCTTTACATTTAATCCCATTGGTAGCTGTGCGTCGGCAATGGGGACATAGAACCTTTTCGTTTTCTAGTGCTTGATTGATATTGGTATTGGTACTTGGTTGTGACTCATCTTGTTCGGTGTGAAGTTTAACAGTCATAAGGGAGAAGGGATTTCTTTAATTTTCATTTTATATTTTACATTTTATAAATCACAAGGATTCTCCCTTGGGTTTACCGTAGTGGGAGATACCATAGTATGTGTGAGAGTAATTAGCGACTTGTCAGTTCGCAAGGTGGATAAAACCACTTCCTTGACACGGATATTGCACTCCAGCGCGACAAGTCCATTTTCATCAAATATCAGTACCTCAACAGTTTTATGATAATTTCAATCTTTCCCTTAAGCTAGCTGGAGCAAGGTAGAGAATAGTTTTACCATGTTTAGATTGAGATGATAATAATAAATCTTTTTCAACTAATGCATTCAGATAACTTCTAGCAGTATTCTGGCTTACCTCGAAATCCATAGCAACTTGTTTGGCGGTAAACTCTCTACCAGGTTCTCTTAAAGCTTCTTTTAATATCTCCAATTGAATTATTTTTAAGGTTTTTGCCACAGGACTTTTATCTATCCAATCCCTAAACTCGTAAAAGTCCCGTTTTTTTCTATCGATGTACTCGTATAATGAATTTACTGCTTTTAAGATAGTATCAACCTGGTTATAGAGGAAATATGTGATATCAAAATTATCGGTTTCTACATAAATGAAAGCATTATCATAATTACTACGTTTTTCTTGTATTAGTTTACTAATGGAAACATATTCAAATAGCCAATAGCCAGATTTGAGAATACTCCAATAGAAAATTGCCCTTGCAGTTCTACCATTTCCATCACCAAAAGGATGAATATATGCAATCATAAAGTGTAGGATAATAGCTTTGATAATTGGATGAATAAAATTGCCATAATCATTTTGGTTGCTATCCCAATTAGCAAAATCACATAACTTTGCTAATCTATCCGGTATAGTTTGCCAATCGGGTGGAACAAAAATATTTTCATTATATAAATCTGAGACAACAATATTATTATCTTTTCTTAATTCTCCTGATGCTGCTTGATTTTCAATAGCATTATATGTCGCAATTCGATGTAATTCTAAGATAAATTCAATAGATAGTTCTTCATCCTTATTCTCAACAGCCTTTTGCATCAACAGATAATTATTAAGTATCATCTGTTGGGATTTATCTTTGGGAGCGAGGTTTTTCCTCAACATTTCCTTGGCAACTTTGCGAGTAGTTGAAGCACCTTCAAGCTGGGAAGATGTAATAGCTTCCTCTTGCATCAAACTTTTAACAAGGTAACGATTCTTCTCATAGCAAGAAACAAAAGTACCATCGCCAATCTTTCTCCCACCACCTGTCATTTTATCAATGGTATGGAGTTGTGCAAAAAGTGAGTTTGGTATGCAGTAACTGAAACAGAAATCACCTTCAGCTGGTAATGGTAAATCCTGAGCTATTGCTTGACGTGCAAATTTAGTCACCACCCATGCTCCTAATTCGTCGTCACCTCGCTTCATTCTCCATTTAAAATCATTCCAATGCAAATACCTCCCTTTGGAATCAGTTGCTCCATATTTTCCCAATAAAGGTATGTATTTTTCGGGTTCAACCTCTCGCAGTAGGGAATCCAGAGGTTTAGGTGTTCTAATTCTTGCCATGCATGGAATAAAAACTCAATTATTATTTTTTTAGTTTATAATATATTCAACAGGCATAAAGGTAATTTTTATATTTTGCGTTTGTTTTTCAGATAAAGAATAGAAAGAAGAGGTAACAATCGTGACGCTAACAAGAGATTTCAAAGAAACAGTTAGTGCACGAATCCAACGAGATTCTGAATTTGCAGTAGCTCTACTTAATGAAGCTATTGACCTCTTCCTCAACGGTGAACCAAAAACTGCAAGACTTATATTGAGAGATCTTGTAAATGCAACTATTCAGAACTGGTAACTGTAATCCTAATCTCATTTACAGTAGAGGTATTCAGATTAACTATGAGGAACCAAATGCCGATAGAGGATCGGTTGGCGGAAATCGAAGCCAAACTTAAGAAGCATGAGCTGGAAAAGAAGGATGGGTGGGATAAATTCAAAATAGTTTCGACCGCACTAATTCCACTTGCCATTGCTTTTGCTGGAAACGGATACGCCAAAGCGATGAGGGAAGCTGAAATTCGCTCACAGCAAATAATTGCTGATGGTCAGTTGGAAGTTGCCCATACGAACACAAAAATAGCGCAGGCAGGAACTGTCGCATCATTCTTCGAGGCACTGTTAAGTAAAGATCCTGCCAGAAGAACACTAGCTGTAAAAGCAGTTCTAATTGCTCTTCCAGTTGAAGGACCTCGGCTTGTACAAGTTGTTGAGACTACTGATAAAAATAAACAAGTACGAGCCGTTGCTAGTGCTGCGCTAGCTAATCGTAGAGCCACTCTTATCCAAGAGTTATTTTCTGATTCTAGTTCCACACGAAAAAATGCGTATGAGGCTCTGCTTGCGTCTTGGGGTTCCGACAGCTCTTTGGTCGTAAAACTAATCGAATATGGACGAGATAATAGCAGCAACCTTAATGGCATCTACAATACTCTTGTTCTGTTAAGTCATATGAGTCGCGATGCGTTGCGCCCGCATGTTGCTGAAATTGAGAAATTCTCTCGTGAAGTCGAAGGTAATGGAGTCAAAACGAAAGAGCGAGCGGAAAAGCTTCGGTCTCGTCTACCCCGGTGAAGTTTTGATCTCTAACAAATGTATGCAAAGGACTTTTGTTCTGCTACGTCCCACAAAGCAGACCATAAGGTAGAAGTGTTGTTCAAATAAGAAATTTTACTCTGCTAAATTTAGACAAGCTTGTTGTTTTTGCAGGCAACCAAAGCCTAATTTAAATTAGTGCGAACAAGTTGCCTCGTAAGTTAGGTTGAGGCACACAACCCAAAAATTATTGCAGACAGGCGCGAACATCCTCAACTTGCAAATCAGGATAATAGTCTCGGATAATTTCTGCAAAAGAAAGCCCTTCCTTCAATAATTCCAAAACACTCTGCACAGTGATTCTTGTACCTTTTATACAAGGCTTACCAAAGTGAATTTGAGGATTGACCAAAATTCTGTCCATAATTACTACACAGGCAGATATACCGCTACGGGTCAGTCAAAAGTCACGCATTCAAAAGTCAAAAGTTGATTGCGTATAGGTTTTAGAGTCCTGCAATGTCCGCGCCCTAAATGCGTAGTGCTATCAAAATAACGCGAGAGCGTGAGAACCCTTACCTTTTAAGGAGGGGATGAAACGCGACACCCAGGACTTTAGTCCGGCGTTTCCACTAATAATGGTATAATGGAAATAGCGGTAAAGCGCACTAACTATTATCGGGCAACTCAGGCCCATCATGGATCGTCGAGACAAATATCACCACTAAAATCAGTAAAGGTGAGTCAGCGCGGTGGACGGGTTCCCCGGCATAAAGCGACTGACGAACCCGAAGGGTGACGCGACCTGCACGATTAAG
>JASJCJ010000188.1 GCA_030066045.1 Calothrix sp. MO_167.B12 | reverse complement strand
GCAAGGAACTAGCTACGCATTCCTTGGTGTGAACTTAAACGCTTACCATAAACGTAGGAAATTAATCCCGAATCTGGTCAGCTTGTGAGTTTCAAGCTATGCCTGAAGCTCAGTGTCTTTAGACCTGAGTTGCTGACTGGCGTAATATTGCCTAATTGACATCCTCTCACTGCCACATCCTTGTGGATATGAAAGGGAGTCTCCTGGGGGTGCAAGATGACTTTTGTATGATAAGCCATTTTACCGAAAAAGCAACCAAAGCCCCTAATTTCTATCAATTATGGGGATGTAGGGCGCAGGGGAACGCCACTGGGACACATAAGAAACAGGAATTATCCCTCTTCCTTCTGACCAAAAAATAGACTGGATACAAGCCCCCGGATTTATCCGTGGAGAAGAAAAATGTTTTCCTTATTTCATTAGCCCTTCGATTCATCGATGGGGTAGTACTTTTGAATGCGTGACTTTTGAATGCGTGACTTTTGACTTCCGCGAAGCGGTTGACTTCGCTTTAACCACAGTCTTTTTCCCTCACCCTCTGCAAGTCATTCACTGGGGAGTTCTCACACAAGAAGGGGTAGTAGGCGCGGGAGGATCAGGGAAAACCGCTAATGTATTGTATTCCGGACTACCGTTGCCATAAAGTACTCGAAAAGCATATAACTTTTTTTGACCTTCTTTTTCAGTCACCACAGTTAACAAAGTTTTATTAGTGTGAGGAAGTCCAGGGATATTTAATTTTTTGATTCTACGTAAATGAATCACATTAGCAGCAGAATTATTGCAATTTCCTGTATCCCCACTTGATTGACCAAATTGTAAGCACATTGGACCATCAAAATCCAAAGTTACCTGGGAAGGATCATCCAACCAAACCTTTCTAATAGTTTCTCTTGCTGGTATAAAACTTAAGTTTGTCCCCTGCTGAAACCATACTTTGATAGTAGGTATAGCCCCTCCTAAACCCTGTGCTTGACAAGAAAAAATAGACTGGAGAACGGCATTATTTGCTAATGTACGACCGGCAAAAAATAAAATTGTACCTCCCACAGTTAGACCAACTAAAGATAGTAAATAAGGATTTTTAGGGATAATCCTAGGAAAAGAAATATGTCTTATCATCACCAATTAAAATTGGATTGCATCCGTAATTTAGATTGTAATCAAGGCAAGATTGTCACCAACACATCATGCCAGTAACTGGTATCAGGATATATGAAAAAATTTTATTTCAACTCCTAACTGTCAACTGTCAACTGTCAACTATTAAAATCGCACTCTTTGATTTACAAATACTTCCACCTCTGTCCCTACTGGTAAAAACCAAATATTAGTGCGCCTATTTCTGGCTCGGGTACTAGTTCTTCGAGTATTGCGGCGCCTAACTTGGGGAACTACAGTTCTCACACCTCCTTCAAATATTCCAGCTAACAAATCACGGTTGCGATCGCTACTGGTAATGGTAGTATTATTAGCGGTTGTAGTCACGTTTGACTCTGGACGATTGATAATTTCCGCTGCTTTACCCACTCCCCCTAATACAAATAATCCGGCATCATTCAAGGCGGTGGAAGAACTACCTTTACGATATTTCTTGGCAATTAAAGGTTTACCATTAACTCCGCGAATTGCTAACTCATTTCGAGAGAGAGTTCTTTCCCTAACTTTATTCTTCTCTGGAATCAGAACTCTAGTTACTTTTAGTTTTGTTAATCCTTCTCGAGAAAAGGAATCGACTTTCACTAACAGTTCTGTATCTTTAGGTAAAGCAATATCATTATCCTGAGTTTTTAATGGTTCCTTTAACCGCACCACAAAAACTTCATTATCCACATTATCTGTATTATTCACAGAGGTTTGACTATTGCGACGGCGACTACGGAGCCTGGTTCTAGTACTAGTGGTTTGTCCAGATATTGCTGTAGCTAATACAGCTTTAGCACTAGTGCCAATAACCGTTGACTTGCCTGTACGTCGGCTAACTGTACTCAAAGTAGGCCTTGTTCTATCTCTAGGCTGAATGGTGGGGGGTCTTTTAATGTCAATATTCCTTTCAGGAGTAGGTGGAGGATCAAAACTAGAATTACTCACCCTTGATTCCTGCTTACCAGATACTTCACCATAACTACCCAATTTTGCCAACCTCGACCATTCTTGCAGGGGATTAGGGGGAGTTGGAGAAGAGCTGGGAGGATTGGGGGGAATTGTAACGATGGGTGGTTGGTTATTGGGGGGAAAGGTTGATGGTGAAGGAAGTGGTGCCGTTGTTGTCTGGGGTTGGGGAACCCTTACTACACGCTCTACTTCCCGGTACACTGTCCTGACGGGGGTTGGTGTTTTTACTGTCCTAACGGGGGTTGGTGTTTTTACTGATGCTACCTGTTGTCTTTTTGCGGATGGCGACTGGGTAACAGTAGGGGTACTTGGTTTATTTCTTAACCTTCTCAGTTGTTGCTGTGCGGCTTTGACATCCTTGGCTTGCTCTGCTAAAGCCAGCTTAGTTTTTAGGGTCTCTACTTCCGTTTCTAGTTGCTGTACCCGGGGTTTTGCAGTTGGTTGGGGTTTAACTTCTGGTGCTAGGGTCTGAACTTTCGGTTTTTTAGCACCACCACTCATTACCTGGGTTAAGAATATCCCGGCAAACATTACCATAATTAAGGTGCCTGTGCCTACTAACGCTGCTTTAGCAAAAGGGTTAGATGACAATTGTTGTTGAGTCTGAACAGCCTGTGGTTCATCATCGATAGCTGGCTGTGAGTCATTGGACTCTGTTGGTGAATTATCTGGAGTTTGATATTTCTCTTCCAATCCCACCAATTTTGCCATCCGTAATTCCCAATCCAGAGATTCTGAATTGAGGGAAGGATTACTAGCACCGTTTGGTGATGGTTGGGAGGACATAGGAGATTGAGTCATATAATTTTAGATTTTGGATTTTTAGATTTTGGATTAATTCCACAAGTAATACGATTTAGTTAAAAATGTAGGTTAGGTTGAGGGATAGGGAAACCCAACAAACCTTTGATAATGTTGGGCGCTCACATCTTGCACCACATGATCCCATGCGAAAATTATTTCGTAGGGTGGGCAATGCCCACCTTACTGTATTGAGTTAAATAGGGGAATTATGCCATATATATAGGAGTTAGTTTTCAGAATTTATTGAGAACAGTTTTTATTTTCGATCTCACAAACATTATAAATTTCTAGCCTAGCTTCACCCAATCTGTAGGCAGCTAGATTCCATGAAATTGGGGAATCAGGCAGGGAAATTTCTGGTTTTTCTCTCACTCTGACTAAAATCTGCTTGTTGAAAGGGGTGGTTTGACCCAATCTGTCATAATTGGTAAACATCAATCGATTAGCAAGGATTTCTACTTTCCATTTACCTTCTCCTATAGGTTGGGGTGTCGAGACTTTTTGAATTACCAGCACGCTCTCCCTACCGCTGAAATTTGCCGCTCTACTATCATCGGGAATAAATTGTGATTGAAATTTGCGTTTAAATCTGGGTGATAATAATTCTGAGCTAACTTGCCAAACCGTTTGTGGTGGTTGCTGCTGGGACCAAGTGAACAATAGGGTCATGGTTTCCCCTACAAAGCGGCGAATGGTCTGAGGATTGCGTTCTACGGACTTTTGAGGGTCAGCTGTAATTGCTTTACCATCCAACAACTGTACTAAGCTGCGGGGAGTTAGTTGGCGGCTCAACTGCTGCAACATGGAACCATGGAACATCAGTATCAATAAGGCGAATACATTCAACCCCAAGGTACCTATGGCAAATAGGGGTAAGATATTCTTTTTATTCGTTTCTCGATTAATCAATTGCATCCAATCAGTTATCAGCTATCAGTTATCAGTTTCCCCATAGATAAATCGAGGGGCAAGGGTTACGGGAAAAATTTTTTTCCACCTCCACTTTAGAGAATTTGGGCATTGAATCTAGGCGAAAACCTTCACTGTTGCCTGTTGCCTGTTGCCTGTTGCCTCTCCCGTTGGCGCAGCCGCCCGCTCAAGGGCTAGGGAGTTGATACCGATTACTGTTTGATCACAGTTATCTAATAAAGTTACCCGATGTTCTTCTATTGTTACAACTACTCAATTGATTTGTGGGTAATCCTTCATATTTATCGACTAAGCACAAATCGCGCATTTCGTAAATCTCTAGTTTGTCAGTGCGGACGCTGTAGATTGCTTTTTGCAGATTTGTAGCTCTTTGTGGGAGGGGATAATCAAAAGTATCTATAGCTCGAACTAGTAAATCTTTATTAAAAGGAACGATGACTTTTGTGTCGTCACTCCGTTTTTTTTGAATTAAGTCTGCAACCATACTTACCCGCCACTCTCCAGGTGCTATTTGCTGTGGTGGATCGACTCGTTTGATAGCTAATTTTGCCGATATAGCTTGCCTGGCATTACTAGAAAACACTTCTGTTGGGGTCATTTCCGCAATTGTGCTTAAAAAACCCTGGCGAAAGTCTTCTGATAAAGCAAAGCTAGCCAACCAACTGCTGGTGGCAACCCTTTTACTACTACCATTAGTTGTGCGAATGAGTATACCCCCATCTGTTTGGGGTTGGGATACTTGTTCGACGGTTTGTGGTGGTAGTTTACCAGACCAATCAAACATGGACATCATAGTTTTACTCACAAACTGGCGAATTTTTTCTGGTTCCCTGGTTAAATTATCCAATTTATTAACCAGTTGACCATCAACTAATTGGACAAAGGTAGGAGGTTTACGTGCATTTAATTGACGAATTGTTAAACCTTGGAAAACTAGTAAAATTAAAGTCAATAAATGTAACCCAAAAGCAGCGATCGCCAAAGTGGTTAATGTGTTGACTGTACGTTTTTTTTTCCCTAATAAACGTGCCATAAATTAAATCCTTTCCCTTACCCAAGAGGAGGTATTACTAATCCCATTAAAAACAGCAAATCCCCCTGCCGCAGCTAACATTAAAGATAAAATCGGTGCTAAAATTCCCAGAAAAATTAAGAACCACATAAAATCTGGATCTGCGGCAGCATCTTGTGCCGGTCCATCTATAATTACCCTGGCGGTTAAGATGACAATTAAATTAAAAGATATTTTGGCAATTCCCATCGATAAAAATCCAGTTATCCAAGCAAAAATAGGTTTACCAGCTACGGGAAGCAATGAACCTCCCACCGCTAAAGGACCTAAAGCTGCTACTAACAACATTGTCCCTTCAATCAGATTTTGAAAAGCATATTGTAAGGAGATTAAGAAGTTTTTAATAGTAGTTTGGAAAGTAGAACCTAACAAAGCATTAAATGCCGTATCCGATACCACTCCTGGTGTATCGGCAATTTGATTCACCTTAGTTTCTAGTTTAGTAATCCACAAGCGATCGCCATATAAATTTCTATATTCTTCCCAGAGAATTTCTGTTTTTTCTGTGACTTTATCAAAACATTGTCTTCTTAATTCTCCTGTGAGTGATTGACAAGGACGCAAGAAAGAGCCAGCAATTTCTTCCGCTACACTCATATTTAATGCTTGTTGGTAACTTAAATCGGCATCAGCAATTGTTACCACCTGTTGATTAATACCGTTGAGGAAATCTCTGACACCCAAGCTCAGGTTAGAAAGGGTGGTACCATTTCCCACATTTGCTAATAATACCACAACAATAAATGGCCAAATTAACGATGATAGAGGACGGGATAATTCGCTGTAGATGGCATCTTTGAGCCATTGCATCATAAAGAATAATAGGGTGCCAACGGCAAAAAATGTTCCCAATCTAGTTAGGG
Organism: Calothrix sp. MO_167.B12; assembly: GCA_030066045.1. Lineage (GTDB taxonomy): Bacteria > Cyanobacteriota > Cyanobacteriia > Cyanobacteriales > Nostocaceae > Calothrix_A. The sequence continues at coordinate 7,658 of JASJCJ010000188.1, read as the reverse complement.
AACCATACAGATTTTCACTAGCATCATTTTGTAATAAATCTAGCCATTGTTTGTCCCAGCTTTCAGTAATACTGCGGGCTGCGATCGCTCCACTGTTAAGAGCTTCATTAATACCAACTTGAGCAAAAAATAACATTATTAAGTAATAAGTAATGAATTAATCTTTTTGACCCACCCCTTCTCTCCTTGCCGATGGGCGAGGAAACCCCGCCCCTACAACTTCCCTCCATCACTCCATCACTCCTTCCCTCCATCACTCCTTCCCTCCATCACTCCATCACTCCTTCCCTCCTTCCCTCCTTCACTCCTTCACTCCATCCCTCCATCACTCCTCACTCCTTCCTAACAAATCCGTCTGGGAGGTATTTCTCAATAACCTGGCTGCTTCTGCGGAAGAATCTACCCTTCTCGCTCGATTTACCTGCTCCATTTGTTGAGAAATACTGGCTAAGTTCAAGTTAGAATACTGCAACGATTGTCTCATTTCTATGGTTTGACCTAATAGTTCTCCCACAAATTGTGCTTGTTCCCCCTGGATTCTCACAGATTGTAGTTGAAATCTAGATTGAGTGCGACCAAGTAATGAGGTAAGTTGGTTCAAAGCACTAGTACCAGTGAGATTGCCAGGAATATCATTTAAAAAATCGCTATAATTGTTATTGGCATCTCTTGTTGATTCTGCAATTGTTTTAATCGCATTTTCAGTACTTCTTAACTTATTCCTCAACCGAATTTGGGAGTTTGGTTCTAGGAATGCTGCCACCCTACCTCTAGTAATAAAGCGATAGATTTCATTATTAATATCCTGGGCATATATTAATGAATTATTTTCAAATTCATCAGTTAATGAATTGACGATAATCTCATTATTAATTGCTTGATTAATACCCAAAGGATTGGGTATATTCAGTACTTTTTCATCAGTCTCAATTGCTATATCTGCTTCTGATTCAACAGACTGCAATGTTTGCCCCAGATTATCTTGTAAATAGTTTTGTAAGTCCTCGGCATATAAACGAAAATCAGACCACAATCGTCCTAATTGAGCGGTTGCTGGCAAACTAAATAAAAGTGCGATCGCTACTATAAAAACACCAGCCCTTACCATCATCTCCCCCCTTGAATAATTCTAAATTACGAATTACGAATTATGAATTACGAATTCCCCTAACTATCCCTAATTGTTGCTACTAATTGCCGCGCAAATGTGGAAATAGCTTCATATTTATCATGGTATTGCTGCATCATTTTCTGTCTCCCTGCTTGCTCCTGGGGATTATTAGCAACCACTGCCAGTTGTTCATATCCTGGGTAATAACGACAAAATGTATAAAGACCGCTATCATCTAATAACCATTGACTGTAAATACCTTCTTTCTTGGGGAAAAAGCTTTCTGTGGCGTTGCGGGCAATAATTTCTCGCGGATACTTTAAAATATCAACAAAGCTATCCACCGCAACTGGCTGAATCCTGCCAATTAATCTAGTGGTCAGGTTTTGCAGAATTTTCGATGCCGCTTTGGACTTGGCAATGGTATCTGGGTCTTGAGCTGATAAAATCACCCTAATACCAGCTTTCGCTCCATTGGCGCAAATTCTCCCCACTAAGTCCGAAATTTGGTCAAATTCAAATAAAATTGGGGCTTCATCAATAAAGAAGATGGAAGCGGGACTACTCAAGGCACGACGCAAAGCAGCAGAATAGGCACTGAGGGACAATACCGCCGCATCTTCGCTGTCAGCTAGGTTCCTCAATGCAAATACCAACAGAGGCGCATCGGTGCGGAAACTAGAAGGGGAAGAGATGGCTTTACCCACCCGACTGGAGAGCCAGAACCGCAAACGCAGGTGAATGTGGCTGAGTGCATCTTCTACCCTGCCGCCAATGGTATCTAATTGCAGGTGTTCGGGGGCGCAAAAGGTGAGAAAATCTTGTAAGGTGGGTGTTTTATCCCAGGCAAGACTACCAAACCCCCCTACCATTGCCTCATGATATCGCTGTTGGATGCCCACATCAGCAAAGAAGGCTGTGATTGCTAAATTGAGGACAGAACGCACGGTTTGGGCTAATAACTGATTCTCGGTGGATGAGCCTAAAACCATGGTCATTAACGCTGATTCCAAAAATCCGATATAATCTTGTTGTCTATCCCGTTGTTCTTCTGGAGATAGCGATCGCAAGTCTGGTTGTTCAAACAGATTATTAGATTGTTTGGAAATATCAAAATATGCCCCATTCCTGCCCATAAACTCCGTATAGTCGGTAAAGGTAGATGTACCGTCGGGTTTAGGGAAATCTAAGGCGACTACGGGTATATTATGAGCTAAAGCCTGGGTTAAAATCCCCGATACCAAAACCGATTTTCCGGCACGGGTAGTAGCAAATAAAGCAAGGTTTTTATGTTGATTAAATAAGTCTAAATGTATGGGAGTTCCTCCCTCTTCAGCAACTAATTCAAACCCTTGGCGATCGCCTTTTTTTGTCATTACTAAAGGCATTAATCCCGGCACTTCATTTGTTAAATAAAGTTGGCGGCGATTGAATGGTTTGGCTAACAAACCTTCCCACACAATTGGCAGGGTTTGTAACCAAATCTTCCAAGCATATTCTGTCTCCCTAATTACCTGTGCCGGACGTTGAAAACAGTTTTCAATATACTTAGTTGCTTCCTCTAATTTCTCTAAATTAGAACGATGGACTAAAATTGCAATGCTCGTATAAATGGGAACTGCACCTTCATAAATTTGTTCCTGTGCTGCTACGGACTTCCTTAACTTTAATTGAGCATTGACATCAATGGTTTTACTCTTTTCCTGAGCCATCAATGCCGACATATTCGACTGTTTTAGTACCCGTTGTAAGGTGGTTTTCACAATAGCTGGATTCGCCGCACTCAACTGACAAAATATCTCCGTATCTACCACCGTTTCTCTTGCCAGCAATTCCCATAAATAGCGCAATTGTGATGATTTATTCTGCCACCCTCCCGGCTTCTCCAGAAAGGTCATCACCCCCACATAACTATTATTTACATTCACCCATCGGCGATCCGCACAAGGAATCTGAGACTCCATTAATAAGGTGGTACTATGCAAATTATCTATCAGTAATTTAGTACTAGCTAAATCTGAATAAACCTGCTCATGTAAACCATTTTCATCTAAAGTAATTAACTGAGGAATATCAATAGGTTGGCTATCATTAAATCTTCGCCAAACCGAACCCCATAAATCCACCGCAGTCAACGCCCTCACATTCAATCCCATCTTATTAGAGAGCAACTGTTCCCAACGGCGAAAACCCTCTTTATAAGCATTAATAACTAAAGTTTCTATCCGCTCACTTTCTGTATCTGCAACCTCACCCTTAAACTTTGACCACCACAACTCACCCTTGGCTAATAATCTTTCTATCCAATCATCTGTATTTGTATTACTAGGCTCAATGGTATAAGTAACATATATTCTGAGAAACTTCGGCTTACGAATGCCAGTACGAGTTAATTCCTGGATTCTTGCCCGTTCTGCCATTAACAAATATTTAATATCTGCTGAAGATGCCTTTTTGATTAATTCAGCTAACTCCTGCTGCCGTTCTCTTTGGTCACTAAAAGAGCCTAAGTGAAAAGTAATTCTTTCCCCTTCAGGAATATCCTTTAAACCAGCTTCAATACTATTACAAACAGTATCTATTTGTTCCGTTCTTAAAGTAGTGTGTATCCCTTCACATTCAAAACCAAAAACAAAACAAAACCGATCCTTTTGGGTTCCCTTAGTTAAAACATATCCACCTACATCCCTACCATTCAAAGAGACGCGCAACATTGTAGCTAAATGTAGAGCATCTTCAAATGGTGTTAACCTAGTTTCACTTCCGGCGACGCTGACGCTTTTTTTTCCGATTTTCGGCTTCATGGTTCACTTCCAGAAAGCTATGATAACGAGCAATACCTCTGGTCCAGTTAGGCACCCCAATAAACTTACTTAAAAACCGCCAACTCCTCCCACCACTCAATATCCACCAAGTCCCCATTCCCCAGCCAGTAATTAATCCCGTCCACAACCACCGTTGAAAATCATCAGCGAATAAACCCCCAAAAATTCCATTGATGATAAAGTAAGCGGCTAAGGCAATCACAGTCCAAGGAAAGATTTGATCCGCAGGAATTGGTCCCAAGGAAGGTTGGGCTCCTAATATTTGATTGACGGGTCGAAATTCTTGGTCTTTCTCTTGAGCCATAACAAATTAACTTGTCATTTCAGTTATCAGTTAGCCTCCTGCACTCTTGTGCTGCGCTAACAGTTATCAGTTTCCCCATCGATAAATCGAGGGGCAAAAGTTGGGGAAAATTTTTCCACCTCCACAAATAGAATTGGCGACAACCCTCACTATTCTCTATTCCCTGTTCCCTGTTCCCTATTCCCTGTTTAACCAATTCTAATAAATTAACCACCGCCATCACCAATTACAAAGCCTGTCAGCACATCAGCAACCACCACCGCTATAACCACTAACAAAGGCGTTCTCGCCACACTTTGCCAATCCTCATCCTTACGAACTGCATTCACCACACCAATTAGAGAAATTGCAATATAGAGCAGAAAAATTGCTCGTAAAACGTTAAAAACCAAACTAACAGCCGTTTCCGTTCCTCCAGCATTTGTAGCACCTTGGGTTAAGTTAGTTTTGAAGAAATTCTCGGCTTTGCTAAAAAATTGTGCCTGTGCTGGTGCGGCAAAATAGTCTAACCAAAATAAACTTAAAATTGCTCCTATTGCTAAGATTTGTAATAATAGGCGTTGTTTGGTTGACAAATTGACATACTGCCCAATTTGTTTTATTAATATTGCACTTAAACTACCAACTAACAAACAAAAAAGTAAGACAGGACTGTTTAAACTAATAACAATTAAAAAGACAGCGCAAGCAATTAAAAAAGGTACAGATGCGATGATTTGTGACCAGCAAAAATGCCATATTGTTCTGAGCTTGGTGGGTGTTTTTGTGGGGCGATCGCTCAAAGTTTTCAAAACTTGTTTCTCATAAAAACTGCTTCCGGGCATTTGTTAATTTCCTTACTACTGATTAAACGTATAAATTCTGTTTATTTTGACAAATTAGCATAACTTAATACTACTTTCAAAGATTACCAGCATAGGTAAATGCAACATAATATATCCTTAATCTAAGGTTAATAAATATAATTCAACCAACTTCAGGGTATAATTTTTTACAATTACCCTTGTTTTTCTTCCTCCCGTCTTTATCTGTCTTGCCCTATACTCCAGTATACTGCGTGGGGATGAGTTGGGTATACAACCTATGAGACTGACGGTAATATGAGGATTTATAGGGGTTATGGTATACTCTGAACAGATTAATGATTGTAGGTTGGGTTTCGTACCTCAACCCAACAAAAACCTACTTGCTGTTGGGTTGAACGAAGTGAAATCCAACCTATGAAAAGTTAAGTTTTTAGCCGTTGGGAGTATAACTTCAGGCTAAAATAAAGAAATTTCAAGAACAAGCCTACTAGTTGTTTATCTAAGTTGGATATTACAGGGTAAACGCTATATCTGTTTAGATCAAAAACCTACTTATTCTTAACTTTTTTATTAGTTAATACTACTGTCAGTATGTATTTTAGTAAAAAAAAATATTGTTATATATACTTGTCTTGCCTTCATTTTCCCTAGGGTTTTAAAGTGCTATTAAGCTTATAGGGACTTCCAAATAAAAAAATATCCCATTGCAGGGGGCAGGGTGCAGGGTGCAGGGGGAAGATAGTCGTTTTGATTTCCAGAACTTGGGATAATTTATTCTCTGGAATTGCCATAAAAGCTGAAAAGAGAAGAATTTAATTAAAAATCGGGAAAATCAAGATTATGTTTACCAGAAGACAATTTCTCCAGACAGGCATTGCTGCTGGTGGTGGTTTGGTTTTGGCGAACACTTTGGGTAGATGGAGTCGCGTACAGGCTCAGACTACACTCCTAGATCCTGGAACGTTAAATAAGTTTGTGAATCCATTGCCCATACCAGGGAGAATTGATGCCACCACGGGTAAAAAATTTAATATAGAAATGAGGGATACAGTCCAAGATCTGCTTGGCAATGGCTCCATGACCAAAGTGTGGGGATATGGACTACCAGGTAAAGGAGTTACTTATCCTGGTTCCACATTTGTTGCTAAAAGTGGTGTTCCGATAGAGGTTTTTTGGCAGAACAAACTTCCTAAAGGATCGCCTCCTAAAAGCATTGCTCACCCCTTACCCGTAGATACAACAACACACCTTGCCAACCCCATCAAAAAGATTCTTGAAAAAGGTAACATCCCCGTCGTTCCCCACTTACATGGCGGACATACCGAATCGGCGAGTGATGGATTGCCAGAAGCTTGGTTTACTCAAGGTCATGCTGAGAAAGGACCTACATGGGTGAAGAAAAAATTCCGATACGATAACGATCAGGAAGCAGCAACCCTCTGGTATCATGACCACGCCTTGGGAATCACGCGGCTGAATGTATATGCAGGGTTAGCAGGTTTTTATCTCCTGCGTGATGATAATGAGCTTTCACGTAATTTGCCCACTGGGGAGTTTGAAATCGAAATAGTGATCCAGGATCGTATGTTTGATACATCCGGTCAGCTTTTCTTCCCATTTGATTTTGAGCCAGCAGCAGATCCTTGCAACCCTACATTACAGGATTGTTTATCATGGCCTGGAGGTCCTTCCATACTTCCTGAATTCTTTGGCAACATTATCCTGGTTAACGGAAAGGCTTGGCCACAACATCAGGTAAAAAAAGCCAAATATAGGCTTCGCTTATTAAACGGCTCAGATTCAAGGTTCTATTATCTGAAGTTTGAAAAAACAGACGGCACGCTTTTGCCATTTTCTCAAATTGGTACTGATAACGGTCTGTTACCTGAACCAGTTTCGCTGAATAAACTACTCCTAGCACCAGGAGAACGAGCTGACCTCGTTGTGGAGTTTGTTGGAGAAGACACTGGAACTGAAATTATCCTCAAGAATGATGGACCAGAAGGACCATACAAAGGATTAGATAATAGCAATCGACCACTTCCTTCCGATGATGGACTAGCAACAGGTAAAGATACTGGTCTGATTATGAAATTTATTGTTGGAAGTAATACAGTTTCCCAGTCTGATATTGTCACACCTTTAAGAATGGCACTCCCAAATCCAAACCGGACACCAGATACTACACGTAAAGTAGCTTTGTTTGAAGGACGTGATGAGTATAATCGTCTGCAACCACTACTTGGCAGCTTAAAATTAGAAGGTGAAACTTGGAAAGGTGGTTCACAAGTTTGGGCAGAAAATGTTGATCCCATTTCTGAACGCCCAATATTTGATGAGACTGAAGTGTGGGAAATTTATAACTTTACTGAGGATGGCCATCCTATACATTTACATTTGGTGGCTTTCCAAATAATTGAGCGATATGCAATTAATTTTTCACAAGTAACCGTGACGGAAAGAACCCAACTTCAACATGATGGATCTAAGAGGATGTTTGAAAAGTATGTTTATTAACATTAAAACCTCCCAAACCTAACCCCCCTATCCCCCCTTCCCTACAAGAAAATGGGGGTTTCAAAGACTCTCTCTTACTAGGAGAGAGGTTTACC
>JASJCJ010000187.1 GCA_030066045.1 Calothrix sp. MO_167.B12 | reverse complement strand
TGATTCATTACTATCAACAATTCTAAAAAGGGCTGATTTCATAAATCCCTCTTTGTGGTACTAATATACTATTGATTAGCGATCGCACTGTGCCAGTTGCGTAAGTCCTGTTGTCTTTGAGGATTTTTATCGACAGGAATAGAACCGACAAATAGTTGAGTATGGGGAGATTGATTGGTAATTTGGTCAATGAGGTTACTTAACCGATTGGGTGCATCTTCGAGATGGTGGTTTTGTAGGATGTCGTTAGTACCAACCATTAATAGTACGATATTAGGATTATAGGTACTTAATAGACCATTAATGCGATCGCTAACTTGATCGATTCTTTCACCACTAACACCCGCATGGTCTTGATCAAAGTTACCATATCCACGGGAGCGATCGCCAACAAAATCAATGTTGTAGCCTTTGTCAGTTAATAATCTGTATAAATCATCACGATAAGCACCTCTGTCAGATTCTAAATATCCTTCGGTAATTGAGTCACCTACTGGCATTAAGGTGAGTGGAGTTTCATTTTCAGGAAAAATATTATAAGTGGCAATACTATTTGTTAAGTTAATATCAATACTTGTTGTTGCTTGACTATAGTCAACTGTTTCCAGTTCATTAACATTTCCATTAAAATATTGATTTCCACTACCACCATTCAAAATGTTACCGAAATTGAGTGTGGTTGTTTGGATTGGGGAACTAGGATGTTCAGAATTCATGGTTGTCTGACTTCAGTTGATGGAGGAGCTGAGAAATTTGTTGATTGATGTGGTTGATATCAAATTTTTGACTGGCGATGGTGCGGGCGTGGTTAGCGATCGCTATAATATTTTCTGGATGGTAATAACATTGGGTAATTGTTTGTGCAAATTCCTCTATGTTTCCAGGGGTGACGAGGAAGCCTGTTTTACCGTGTTCGACTAATTCCACTGCACCCCCGGCTTGGGCGGCGATGACGGGTTTTCCGCATAGCATGGCTTCTACAATGACTCTTCCGAAGGGTTCGGGAGAGGTGGAGGTATGGGTAATAACATCGCAAGTTGTCATTAGTTGGGGGATATCATGGCGAAATCCCAAGAATTTGACTCGATTTTCTAAGCCTAATTCGACGACTTGTTGGTGTAGTTGCTGTACGTAATCATGTTCGCCAAAGAGTGCGTCACCTACTAGGATGGCTGTGATTTGGGGGGGACATTTGGCTAAGGCGGCAATTAATATATGTTGTCCTTTCCAGGGTGCAAGGCGGCTGAAATGTCCAATGACAAATTTGTCTGCTATGTCTAATTGTTGCTTAGTTTGTTGGACTATGTTGTTGGCAATTTGATATTTTTGGGAATTAAAGCCGTTATATACTACTTTGACGAGATGGGGGTTTCCTCCTGCGTTGATGAAGGCGGTTTGGCTGGCTTGGGAGTTGGCTATGACTAGGGATGCGAAGCGGTTGGCTAGGGTAATGGCTAGGTGTAGATTGGTTTTGCTGAAGTGGGTGGTGCAAAGAATATCATGTAGATGATAAACCAGGGGACGGTGGGTGAGGAGGCTGGTTAATGCGCCGACGACTAATGCTTTTTGGGTGTTGGCGTAAATTAGGTCATATTTTCTGGCGATGTCTATTAGTTTGGTGATTAGGGGGATAATTTGGGTGAGGCTGGTTAATCCTTGGATGAGGTTGCTTTGTTTGTGAGTTTTGATGGTTTGGTTGGTGAGAATTTGGACGGGGATATGGGATTTTTTTAGGAGGGTTTTAAAGTCACCGTCGGTGAATAGGGTTACTAGGCTGGTATGTCGGTAGGGTTTGGCGATGTCTAGTAAGCATAGTTCTGCTCCGCCTGGTTTACCACTTTGGTCTAGGAATAATATTTTCATGTGTATAGTAAAGGGTAAAAAAGTGTATTTTTTTATCTCACGCTCCAGGCGCAGAGGCGCAGAGGAGGAGATGGGGAGATGGGGGGATGGGGAGATGGGGAGATGAGGACAAATTTTTCTTCATCATCCTGTCAACTGTCAACTGTCAACTGTCAACTAACAACTAACAACTAACAACTGTCAAAATCCTCTGGCGTACTTGTTGAGCGATTTTGTTCCAGTCAAAGTTGTTTACTGCATACTGGCGACAGGATTCTCTGGAGGGTTTGGAAATTTCTCCTAGTAAGATTTGTGATAGTTTGGCGGCGATATCTTCTGCTGAAATGGAGGAGGTTATTAAGTCTGGTGAGAATGGTGTTAAAATTTCTGGCATTCCCCCAACAGGGGTACATACAACGGGTGTTCCACAAGCTAGGGATTCGACTATTGCTAATCCAAATCCTTCAAAGGATTGGCTGGGTATGACTGTGAAATCGGCGGCTTGATAGGCTAGTGGTAAATGCTCATCTGGGAGAAATCCTAGGAATTTGATATTGTTATCTAATCCCAGTTCTGTTGCTTGATTTTGTAGTGCTAATTGTAAGTTACCACGTCCTGCGATCGCTAGCCAAATATCTGGTATTTTGGGTTTAATTATTGACAGTGCTGTTAATAGTTTATCTACTCCTACTCGCTGTACTAAACGTCGGGAAGTAAATATAATTGGTCTATCTTGATGCCATCCTAATTGCTTTCTGGCTTCTGTTGGTGAGAAGTTGGGTTGAAATCTATCAATATTTACTCCTCCAGGAATTACATGAATTTTGTCTTCTGGAATTTGATATTTTTCATGTAATATTTTTGCAAATGCTTGACTGAGAGTTATAAAGCGATCGCATTTTTTATAAACTTGTTTTTCTATCAATAATCTCTTCAGAAATACACTCAGTTTATTGGTTCCTTCAGCATGGGTTTCATCTGCCCAAGGGCCATGAAAATTAAAGGTAATTGGTATCGTTTTAGGTAGTAAGTCTATAATTGGTAAACTATACAGGGCAAAATGTAAATTAATTGCGTCTATATGAGTAGTATCTATTTTTTTAAAGTTACTACGTACAGAATGTAGTCTTTGCCAGATAGATTGGTTTGATAGTGCTAAATTTGTGAAATGGATATTTTCATGTAATTGTGTATTTGGTAAATCTATCCCACATAAATGTATGCTGTCTTGACTAGTTGCTAGTTGTTGAGTTAATTCGTATACGTATCTTTCTAGCCCTCCTGGTGTATGAGGAAACCATCCCAACCCGAGGCATAAAATTGATGCTGGGTATATTTTTTTATTTTGATTGTATTTATTGGTGCTGACTGTGTTTGTCGTCATTCAATTTTGGATTTTGGATTTTAGATTTTAGATTGACCCCATGTCTAAAGCCAGGGGTTTGAAATAACGATAGAACCCTTTGTTTTTCTCTACGGATAAATCCGGGAGCTTATATCCAATCTATTTTTTGGTCATTTATCAGAGGTGATAATTGTTTTATTTTTCTCACAAACACCCTGTAATTAGTTATAAAAAAACCGCAGAGGCGCAGAGAGCGCAGAGGAAAGATAGATGGAGGAGTAAGTTAATTTATCAAATTGCCAACAATTTCTGTCAAACCTGACCCTGACAAAAGTGGACATCCCTCTCTTTATTAAGGAGAGGGAAAGATTTTTGTGTAGCAAAAAGCGAGGGTGAGGTAATAGGTTGACACATTTGAGAATTACTTCAAATATTTTGTATCTCCAGGTAAGTATAAGGATAAATAGTTAATCATGGACTATACAATTAGATTTAAATCAAAACAGATAATTCATAAAGATGATGTGTTTATTTTAACTTTTTTATAAAAAACATATATTTTTCATTAAACAAGTCTCTACCTAGAAAAATCAAAATATCCGGATAAAAACAATATATTATTTTGACAAAGTTTTGATAAAATTGGTTGCGTTTATTTAAACCTTAGATAATTTAAAGGTAAACATCCATCTATCTCAAGTTAATTTAGAACACCTGAATTTAGATACCCGAATTTTTGGAAAAGTCGGGTATTTGGGCAACGCAATGTTTATACAAATTACCAAAATGCAACTACTTACAAGAGTCAAATTTTTTCCCCAACAACGCCATTTTTGGCGAAAAAAAATTATCCAAATTATACCCATTATTGTAGGGATTGTAGCAATTTATTTTACCACCAGTGGCACTTCTGCGATCGCTTACAAAACTTCCTGGATTGGTAATAGTTTTGGCGGTGGTGATAGATGGGTGCAAATCAAGATTGAGGGGATGGAGGTTACTAGGGATGGAAAGGTTTATACCAATAGTATTTGGGATGAAGCTGGTAGGGAAGTCGGTATTTATGAAAATGGTAATGTTATAGGCAAGGCTGAGGATTTACATGGTTGGGGAAGACATGGAGGTAAAGCCATTGCCGTGGATGGAAGGTATATGTATGTCGCCATGCAGCAATCGGCGGAAAAGAAGGCGAAGGCTCAAGGGAAGGATTATCCACCACCGGGAACTACTTGGTATTGTGTGCGGAGATACAATCTATCTGGTAAACCCGCCCCTTTTTCTGGGGGACGAGGTTGGGATAAAAGTATGCTGATTGTAAGTAAGCAGGATGTTATTACTGGGTTGGCTGTGGCTAACCATCGTTTATATGTCAGTGATGCAGCAACTAACCGTATTCGTGTTTATAGTACGAGGAACTTTGGTAAGCAAGTTAGTAACTTCCCCGTTTCCCATCCCGGAAAAATCGCCATAGATAGAAGGAGGAATTTGTGGGTAATTCAAGAAAATACCCATAAAATTCTGCATTATTCCCCTGTTGGGAAGCAATTATCAGGAACCATTAGTAATGCAGGAAAACCAACTGCGATCGCATTTGATAGACGTGGTAGATTATTAGTTACGGATAATGGTGTTCGTCAGCAGGTATTGATTTATGATGTTCGTCGCACACCCAAGTTAGTTGGAACCTTGGGAATTAAGGGAGGGGTTTATGCTGGGGTTCCCGGTAAGGTTGAAGATTTGAAACTGTATGACTTGAGTGGTGTGGGTGCGGATGACAGGGGAAATATTTATGTTAATAGTGGGTTGCATGGTGGTACGGATTTACGCAAATTCTCCCCTGGTGGAAAACTGCAATGGCGATTACTAGGTTTACATTTTGTCGATAATGCAGATATTGATCCTCAAACCGACGGATTAGATGTATTTGCCAAACAAGAAAGATTCTCCATGAACTACAGTAAACCTGTGGGTAAGCAATGGACATACAAAGGTTATACCTTAAACCCCTTCAAATATCCCCAAGATCCTCGCTTACATACCTCCCCCACCTCCGTTTTCTTTCGCCGCATCCAGGGTAAGCCTTTCATGTTCCTGACGGATATGTACAATAGTTTCCTGGAAATCTATCGCTTCAATGCTAAAACAGACGGGGAAATCGCCATCCCTGGGGGGATGTTTGTGGGGACAAATGGTAGGGGTGGTAAAGCAATTTCTGGAAATTGGCCACCATTGCAACCAAATCAGGGAGAATGGATATGGCGCGATCGTAATGGTAATGGTGCCTTTGATAAGGGGGAGTATGACAGTAGCCAAGATTATCCCTACCTTGGTGGTTGGTGGGTAGATAGTAAAGGGGATGTGTGGAAGACTTTGCGAACTCAAGATGGTGTGGGAATTCGCCATTATCCCGTACAGGGGGTGGATGTGAAGGGAAATCCCATCTATACCTACAGTACGATGGAGAAGCAAAAGACTCCCAATATCTTTACAGATTTGCGGCGAATTGAATATATACCAGAAACAGATACTATGTATTTGTCTGGGTTTACAAAGGAACACCCAGCTACTCGTGATGATTCTAAGTGGTATGGTTCAGAGTTAGTTCGTTATGACAGATGGAGTACGAAAAATCCTCGATTGCGATGGCGGTTACAAGTTCCCTATAATCCCCAAGCAAAGCCGGAATTACTCACAGCGAGCATGAGTGTGGCAGGGGATTATGTTTTTTTAGTCACATTTAAAACAGCAGAAGTTTATATTTATAGAGCTGATACAGGGAAATTGGTGAAGACTCTCAAGCCAGGGAAAGAAGTAGCAGGGGAGAGTGGTTGGATTGATATTCCCTATGGTATTCGGGCAGTGCGTCGTCGGAATGGGGAGTATTTAGTATTTGTGGAAGAAGATTGGAAAGGGAAAGTAATTTTTTATCGTTTGAACCTGTAGGGGCACGGCATCTACAATATATTTTCATCCGCAACAATATCAAACACGCCGTGCCCTTCCCTCAACCAGATATTCACCAGCAAAAACCACAGATTTTCATGACCAGGTTTAGATGCGATCGCTAGCATAACATAATCAGTTTGGTATTTGTGGAGGAAGATTGGAAAGAGAAATTATTTTATACAGGTTGAAGATTTAGGTATATACAAAGAGAGCATCCCAATTTTTCAAAAATATACGGTAGTGGGAGCATCTTGCTCCCTTTATATACAAAGCGGGCAAGATTTATATACAAAGTGGGCAAGATTTATATACAAAGCGGGCAAGATTTACATACAAAGCGGGCAAGATTTATATACAAAGTGGGCAAGATTTATATACAAAGCGGGCAAGATTTATATACAAAGCGGGCAAGATGCCCGCACTAAAAATTTAAACATTTGAGATGCTCTCTATACAAATTTTACATCATATTGAAGCAGAGGAATTTACTCCCCAAAGTTGGTTAAATTTTTGAGTAATAATGAAATTTTCAACATTAGTTCCTTGGTGGAAATTTAGTTTTTCTGGCTTTACAATTGCCTGCTAAGAGAATTATTTACAAAATTTATCAAAATTAATGGGATAGACCATTTATTATTGGTTAAAAATCCATACTTGCAGATTTAGAATTAGGGGATGTCCCCAATGAATTTCTGCTTATGACCCTGCAAAAGATAGGGAGTAAAATGCTCCCAATACTTAATATTGTTTCATAATTATCAATCTTCAAAAATAACATCAAAAATTTCACATTTAACTCTGAAAATAATATCTAAAAGCAATCTTAGTCAGGAAACCCCACAAGGGGAATTCAAAATTTGGCTATTGCCAAGCGCGAATAGCAACTTCCTTCGCATTTTTTTCTATTAAGTCTCCATGAGAAATTACAATTCTCTCGAAATCCCAACTGAGGATTTTCTTGAAAGTCTTAGAAACAGCATTTTTGTCTTGCCATCCTAACTGATACTCTGGTGCTGGTTTTGGATTTTCCCACATCCGAAAAACAAATTTAAACCAAAACTTCAATATCCAATTTACATCTTCCGTTTCATCTGTAAAATTTTCAATTAAATCAACCAAAATGAGCGTCTTGGTGATTTTGTGGTAAAAAGCTACCTCCCATATATACTTATTTCCACGAACAAGAACCTGCTCGAAGTCATTTTCCCATCTTTTATCAGGTCGATTTCCCAATAGCCAATCAAACTCAAGCTGCGGATTCTTGATTTCAATACCTGGACAAATAAAAGTTTCAGCATTAGGAAATGCCTTCTGAGCTGATTCAACATAAAGATAGTGGTATGAACCAGGAGCCACTATAAATTCAACTTTACCTAATTTTTTGATCGCAATCTTTGTGGGTTCATCTATATTACAAGGTGAATGAATAAATAAATTGCCACTTGATAGGCGAATAATTGTCATTCTGGAATTAAACTTGGTACCGGCATAATGGATAGGATATTCCTTTATCCAAATAGTATTTGTTTGGTACTCATATAAATCTTTCATTTTCCAAATCATCCCATTAATCATCTATTACTCCCTTCCCGGCAGAAGATTACCTATAACGTAGATGAAATACAACAAAAAACCTCACCCTGATAAGAGCGAACATCCCTCTCCTTAATAAAGAGAGGGAAAGATTTTTACGCAGTAAAAAGCGAGGGTGAGGTTCAATTATAGAGAGAGTATGTTATTTAATTTACCTTCCTAACGGGTAAACGAACAAATGTGTGGGAGAGCCAAAATACTTATTACTTATTACTTATTACTTATTACTTATTACTTATTGTTTTCCCTCACCCCTTCCTAACCACCCAAAGTCTTATCCCACTCTAATTGATGGGCTAAACCATACTTAACAAAATCTTCTGCTTGAGCTTTATCGCTTTTCCCAAATACACCCAGGCTGTAAGGGTTATCTTGCATACGCTCGGTGACTAACTCCCGTTCAAACTGCATTACTTCTTCCCTAGGTTTATCAGTCTTAAAGAAATCCACAACCAACACAGTGCGATCGCAATCTGTATAATTATGGGGACAGTGGGGATAACTGTGATCTAAAACCATAAATTCGCCTTCATGCCAATACAGTTTTTCATGGCATATTTTCATCGCCACGTCCCCCTGGGGAATGATTAATCCCAAATAACCGCGATTCATATGGGGGTTGTAGTTGGTATGCAGTTTAATATCTAAGCCGGGGTGGAATGTCCCATAATATACATTCCTCAGAACATGGTTATCACTAGAGTTTGCTGTGGCAATCGTCTGCGATAAAGTTGTAAAATATTTATTTCTTAATCTCAGTATTTCCCCTGGTAGATCCAATGATTGATAATGGGGGTACTGTATTTCATAGGCTTGGATATATTCTTCAATAAACATACCTTGAAATAACACACCAAAAGCACTGTATTTAGAACTGCCTTTGGTTTTGATAGTTTGACTTTTCGGTCCCATCACCTCATAGGCAAGTTTGAATTCTGCCTCAGATGCACTATTGAGGAAGTGGGTAAATTCATCCCTAATGCCTTGCCAATTTTCTTGTAAGTTTTGCAGGAAAGGAAATTGCTGTGGATTTAGGTGATACTCAGTAAAATTTGTCATTGTTTTGTTAATAATCATTAATTTAAAATTTTTTACATCATAATTTACGCACAACTTACATAATTACGTCATCATCAGGGATAGGGACGTAATCAAATAAAATCTTGGTTTTTATCTCACGCTTCAGGCGCTCCAGGCGCAAAGAGTAAGAGTTGTGAGCATCTGGTTTAATAAATTTATTCTGCATTTTTGCAATGCTCGGTTTACTTAAGTCTAGTTACTTAATCTTAGTTTAGCGAAATGGTGTGTCAGTTTCCTAATTCTATCTGTAGAGGCAATTTCTAAAATTCAAAATAGTTTTACTTGAGGTTTATATATGTCTGAAGGTATATTGTTTGACAAAATTATTAAAAATGTGCGGGTGGTTCGTCCCCATCAAGAATCAGTGGAATTACTGGATTTAGGGATTAAGGATGGTAAATTTTCTGAAATTTCTCCGAATATAAGTCCGGAACAGGGGAAAGAAGTAGTTGATGCCCAAAATTTACTTGGTTTTCCAGGGTTAGTTGATGCCCATATGCACATTGGTATTTATCAACCCCTGGATAAAGATGCAGTGACTGAAAGTAAAGCAGCGGCAATGGGGGGTGTAACTACTAGTATTACTTACATTCGCACGGGTCAGTATTATCTTAACAAGGGTGGTCCTTACAAGGATTTTTTCCCAGAAGTATTGGCACTATCGGCGGGTAATTTTTTTGTTGATTACAGTTACCATATTGCCCCCATTAGCGGCTCCCATATTGATGAGATGCAGATGTTGTTTGAGGAATATGGGGTTACCTCCTTCAAAATCTTTATGTTCTATGGTGGCTATGGTTTACATGGACTTTCTGACAAACAAAATTTGTTTTTGATGATTAATAAAGAGGAAAGGTATGACTTTGCCCACTTTGAGTTTATTATGCGGGGTTTGAGCAAACTAAGGGAATTATACCCCGAAGCGAGCGATCGCATTAGCTTAAGTCTCCATTGTGAGGTGGCGGAAATCCTCAATGCCTACACAAAAATTGTCCAAGCAGACTCTAGTTTAACTGGTTTAAAAGCTTACAGTGCAGCCCGTCCCCCCCATTCTGAAGGTTTGGCTATTTGTATCGCTTCTTACTTAGCCCATGAAACCAATTGTGTGAATATTAACCTCCTACACCTGAGTTCCCGCAAGGCAGTGGAAGCAGCTTTGACCATGCAAGCAGCCTTTCCCCATATCAATTTTCGCCGGGAAGTTACGGTGGGGCATTTATTATTAGATACAGATGCACCTACGGGTAAATGGGCAAAGGTAAACCCCCCCATTCGTTCCCGTGCAAATGTAGAATATCTATGGCAAGCCGTACTCAATGGTCAAATTGACTGGATTGTTAGTGACCATGCTTGCTGTTCAGCGGAGAAAAAAGCTAGTTTGCAACACCCTGATAATATCTGGCTGGCTAAGTCCGGCTTTGGTGGCACAGAATACCTCCTATCTGGTGTATTTAGCGAGGGAAGTAAGCGGGGTATGTCCTACAATCGCATGGCTGAGTTATTAAGTTGGAATCCCGCTCGCCGGTTTGGGTTAGATACAAAGGGTGATATTGCCATTGGCTATGATGCAGACTTAGTATTACTAGATGCCAATGAATCCTTTGTTGTCCGTGCCGCTGAATCGGAGTCCCAGCAAGGTTATACACCCTTTGAGGGCATGGAATTGACGGGCAAGGTAAAAACAACCTTCCTGCGGGGGAATATAATTTATGACCAAGGGCAGGTGGTTGGTACCCCTAGGGGAAATTATTTAGAACGCAGGTGAAGTAAATAATTTGACCTATCGATAGTTGAGAGGAAACAGAAATGACTAAAAAAAGCGATCGCAACAGTATTTTATCCAATAATGAAGATAATAGGCTTCCTCGCCTGCATACTAGTATTCAAGAGAGCCAGAGTAACTTGATTGGGCGTAAACATGTGGAGAGCGAAGAGTCCCTCAACTCAGTCCTCGACTTCCCCAAGCAGGATTTCGAGGTAGAGAATTTTATCACCGGCAAACACGGTATTGCACAGATCCTATCTGCCGACGAAGCAACTGGAGAATCAACCCAGCGAGTGCATTTGTCTCCAGGATGGACTGCTCCCATCGGGCATTTTACTGAGAATATAGAAATATTTGTACTCAAAGGACGAGTCAAACAAGGGGGCTTTCCTTTGAGAGACCTTTCCTATTCCTTTATCCCCGCTGGAGTCCCCACTGGACCCTGGGTAGCAGAGGAAAATACGGTGTTACTCTGGATGCCAGATGCCACTCCAACATATGTAACCGATCCCTACGCCGATTTGCCCCAGATTGGGGAAAGCTCAGTGTACCACCCTTTGGCGCAAACTGCATCAGCGGTGCGGGACTACATCCCCATCAAAGAAATTCGCTCCATGCCTTGGGAATCTACTCGATATGACTATCTGCCTCCAGGTGCTGCCAGACGTAGTCTCCGTACTAACACGGAAACAGGTAGGGATATCTGGATACTTGGGTTAGTTCCCATGTTTATTGAAGGGAACTTCCTTGGTGGACATCCGACAACCGAAGAAGCGTATATGCTTACAGGAAATCTTCATGGCCACTGGCCCATGAACGACGATCCCTTCAATCGGCGCTACTGGGAAATGAAGCAGGATGGCTACTTCTGGAGGCCAGCTCATGTACCTCACGGACCATTCTGGACTGACACAGGCTCACTCCTCCTATTCCGTACCAAGGGTGTTCTTGGCTATAACTGGATGCTTCATAACTCAGATATTGGCCAGCAAAATTTTCAGAAATAATTGTTCTGGTTATGAAAATGCTTTGTGACTAATCCCTTCGGTGCTATAAAATTACCGAAAAATTGTAGGCTGGGCTGAGGGACGAAACCCAGCATATCGTTGGGTTACTCTACTCTTCTCGTAAGCGAAGCTTACGAGAAGCCGCTGTTGCGTCTACACTTCGTTCAACCCAACCTACGTTATAGGTAATCTTCTGCCGGGAAGGGAGTAACTCCTCAAGGGCGCACGCAATGCGCCCCTACTCTGCGCTTTTTAACCATTTTCAAGCTAGTCCCCCACGGGAAAATCCCACAACCTGCCGATGAAAATATATCTCAAGTACAGCTTCCATCCCACACCTAAGCTATCAACCATCAACCATCAACTAACAACTAACAACTAACAACTAATACCAATTCAAATAATGTTTGCGACACATAAATTAAATTACTCGTAGGGGTTTAGCACTGCTAAACCCCTACTGCTAAACTGCTAAACCCCTACCCATCTGTCGCATTCTTTTTTCAAATTGGTATAACAACCATTTTCAAGCTAGCCCCTCATGAACCTTGGTACACAACCAAACATGAAAATAATCCCTTCACTCTGGGCGGGAAAACCCCGCCCCTACTCCTTCCCTCCTTCACTCCTTCCCTCCTTCACTCCTTCCCTCCTTCACTCCTTCCCTCCCTATTTTCTAGCTAGGATGATTCATGTGGATAGGACAAAACAGTTCCCGTTTTTGACAAATCTCGATCAATTCGCACAAAGAATAACCCACCATCATCCGTTCGATGCCAAGGAACAGTATTAAAGCTGGGACAGTAACCAAAATGGTGTTTTGCGAGATGGTAATTTCCTATATCACAATATCCACTTAAAACGTAGGATTCCTCATTATAAGATTGAATCATGGCGTATCGACCATCATAATGGGGGAGAATTGCCAACAACCAAACTCCACCCCCGTTACTATCCTTCCTCAGCCATTTTTTCTGAGATTGGATAAATTGAACTGTATCTGTCCTACCCCAAGGCAAAATTTTACTGTCTAATGCGGGGATAAATTCATTCATCCTGGCATTGGGCAAATCGTGATCGATATCTTGATACTCTAACCTTCCCGGACCATTTTCCATCCAGAGAATTTCTACTTTCTCCTCACCAACTACTCGCCAATTACCAAATTTCACCCCTGCGGGAATAAATGAGTAGCCATGTTTGCTTAACTTCCAATCACCGATTTGGATACAACCACCGAGAATAAATATTTCTAAATCCGTAGTAAATACACCAGGAGGTATGTGAAAATCTGGAGATAAAAGGACTTTGCTAGTTGATGCACCACAATTATGCCATGTGAGCGATCGCTTTTTCCCCAGTACTAAGTTTTCTGGTATACCCCTAATTTGCCATTGCGATTCTAAAACGGTATTAGTATCAAAGAACTGATATTGACGAGGTACGTACTCTGGAGAAATTGCCGTGCGCCTTCTGGAAAGGTTCATCCGTCCTCTACCATCTCCACCCCAATCTTCTTTAATTGATTGTAATTGAGGTTGAGAATTCAAATTTTCCTGATTTTCACCCATTACCCTATAATCACCTTAGTAGAGTGTATATGATGAGACTATAATTTATTCTATCTATGTATACTCTGGCAGTCAGCAACTCAGGTCTAAAGACACTGAGCTTCAGGCATAGCTTGAAACTCACAAGCTGACCAGATTCGGGATTAATTTCCTACGTTTATGGTAAGCGTTTAAGTTCACACCAAGGAATGCGTAGCTAGTTCC
>JASJCJ010000186.1 GCA_030066045.1 Calothrix sp. MO_167.B12 | reverse complement strand
GTTCGTGGGCTGGAAGAGAGATTGCCAAAATTAAGGGCATCGAACCCTTAATTTTGTCCCGCTAGAGGGATGATAGAGGGGTGGGGAATCTCGCGGAGTTCGTTGAATTACCCATAACTTGCTAAAATTAACAAATGATTAAGGTTAATCAAACCATTGCCAGTATTTCAAATTTGAATGCGAATAAAGATTTGTGGAATTACTCAACCCAGCCAAGGAGTAGCAATATCCAAACTTGGTGCCAATGCATTAGGATTTATTTGTGTTTCCGCTTCACCCCGTTACGTTAATCCCAGTCAGATGAGAACAATAGTAGAAGCACTACCACCAACAATTGAAAAAATTGGTGTGTTTGCCAACACCATCATCGAAGAGATTGCTCGGATAGTAACTGATTCTGGATTGACTGGGGTTCAATTACATGGAGATGAGTCTCCGGCTTTTTGCCAGCAATTGCGCCAATATTTACCTGACACAGAAATTATTAAGGCTTTGAGAATACATAGCTGGGAAGCATTGCAAAAAGCACAGATTTACAGTTGTTGTGTAGATACCTTATTAATCGATGCCTATCATCCCCAGCAGTTGGGTGGTACAGGTAAAACCCTTAACTGGGAGATGTTAAAAACATTTTACCCTACCAAACCTTGGTTTTTAGCTGGAGGATTAACACCAGATAATATTTTGGATGCCCTTAGTTATGTACATCCTCATGGCATTGACTTATCTAGTGGAGTAGAACGTGCTCCTGGTGATAAAGATATAGATAAAGTAGCTAAACTATTTGCCCAGTTAAAAGATAAAGTCCCATCCTAAAAAACTGGGCTTATGAGTGCTTACAATCGGGACATTTTGATTTGAAAGCACATAAAAGCCCAGTTTCTCAGCCTCGATTTTTGTTGCTGAATCGATGTTCTGTTTTGAAATAACCTGAATTCGGGATCAGAAATCCTCGAAACATCTGATGTCTCGTTGTTCGCTCACCAAACCTTGTTTGAAGTTCTTCTCAATAAGCCATGTTGTTGAGATTAGTCTCATTTATGAACCTGATTGACAAAATGATGCCAATTTAATCCCTTCTTTAAGCACTTAGAGTTTGACTAAATCCTTACAGAATAAGCTTTTAGCTTTTGACTTAACCCGAACTCAGGTTGGTTTTAACTCCGAACACCGAACACCGAACTCCGAACTCAGGTTGGTTTAGAAAAATCCGGGTTGATGGCGAATTAAGTTGAAAAACTCCTCCCTGGTTTTTTGCTCTTCCTGGAACACCCCTAACATGGCACTAGTAACAGTCCAAGAACCAGGTTTTTGTACTCCACGCATTACCATGCACATATGACTCGCTTCAATTACAACAGCAACACCTTGAGGTTCGAGAACACTCTCAATTGCCTCAGCAATTTGCCTTGTCAGTCGCTCTTGGACTTGTAAACGACGAGAATACATTTCTACAATGCGAGCCAATTTACTCAGCCCTACAACTTTTTGGTTGGGGATATAAGCTACATGAGCCTTACCCATAAAAGGCAACATATGATGTTCACACAGGCTAAAAACATTTATATCTCTGACTAATACCATCTCATTGTGTCCTTCATCAAAGATGGCACCATTAACTAATTCGTCAAGAGACTGTCTGTAGCCACTGGTGAGAAAGCTCATTGCTTCTGCTACCCGCTTTGGTGTTTTCAGTAGTCCTTCCCGTTCAGGATCTTCCCCTACTCCCAACAATATTGCCCTCACGGCTGATTTCATTTGTCCCATTTCTTCCTCTGTAGGTGGATGGAAGTCAGCTTGCTTACCATTGTGGCTATTACGGTCTGGTCTAGCGCCATTTATAGCATCTTTCAACTCAGTAATCAGAGGAGATTTAGAAGAATTAGAACCGTTGGAACTAGCAATAGTCATGATGTCAGTCTGTCTAAGATTTTTGTATTTGAGAGATGGATTATACAATGCCATTGGCGTTCTAGATTTAGTGTCTAGATGCTCATAGAACGCCTGCGCTGGGCATAAGAATTAATTCATCGATCGCTGCTTGTTGTGGTAATAATGCGGCGTGGAGAATCGATTGAGCCACAATTTCTGGGGTGAGCATATTGGAACGGTTAAAGTCAGCATTCACCGTTTCCGTATCCCAAAGTTCGGTGTTTACCGCTCCAGGACAAATAGCGGTAACGCGAATACCGTGGGCGCGTTCTTCCTGTGCCAATGTTTGGGAGAGGGCAATTAATCCTGCTTTACTGACAGAGTAAGCCCCCCAACCAGGGAATGGTTGTTTAGCTGCAATGGAGGCAACATTGATAATTGTCCCAGTTTCCCTTGCGCGCATGGCTGGCAAAATACCCATCATACACTGAAAAACACTGGTAAGATTTAAATCCATGACTCGTTGCCAGTCATGCAAGGGAGTATCACTTAAATTGGCTGTATAGCCTATACCAGCGTTGTTGACCAAAATATCTATATCCCCAAATTCATGGGCGATCGCTTGTATCTGTTCTTGCACTTGGTCAACACAAGCTAAGTCCACGGCATATACTTTAGCTGTGACTCCTACATGTTCGGCAGCTACAGCTACCGCCGTCAATTTATCAACAGAACGGCTAACTAAGGCGATGTCTATTCCCGCCTTTGCAAATGCCAGAGCTGTCGCTTTTCCGATTCCACTACTTGCCCCAGTAATTAGGGCACGTCGTTTCTGCTCAACACTCATGCTGTTTTCTCAATTGTTTGGCAGTTCTGAAATTTCATTGACACCGCTATTCCAACTTTGAGATTTGTATGGATGAAACACATCTCAAAGAGTGAATAATTGATGGTGACAAATGCTATACTGCTTTGCCGAAATTGGCATAATACTATCGATCGCCTTGCCAGGTATAACAATAATTGATTATATTGTCCTGACAAATAACTCTATGCAGTCCATATTGCATAGCCATACCCTAGGGATAGCTACCCATCTACTGATGTGTACCGGCTATAGTTTTATCAACGTTGTAGATACACCAGCAGTCTTCTAGTGAAATGCTCAAATAGATTGAACTTTCAATCCTAAAAGCTCTCTCCTCCCAAAAATGGAAATGCCTATGGTAGATCCAGATTGTTAAAAATCTTTACATACCATAGGCAATTATAGCACTGGTGTTATACCAATAAATGGAATTTACTCCTATGAGTGAGAAAGTTCAGTAAAAACACCAATTTTGCGGAATTTTTCATACCGTTGTTCCTGTCTTTCCTGGGGAGACAGATGTTTAACTGATTCCAAGTTAGTTAACAGCGCGTCTTTAAGAGTTTTGGCTGCTTCTAAGGGATCGGAGTGAGCGCCACCGCTCGGCTCTGTGAGGATTTCGTCAATAATGCCCAGGTTTTTCAAGTCGTGGGAAACAATTTTTAAAGCTACTGCTGCTTGGGAAGATTTGCCGGCATCTTTCCACAAAATAGCAGCACAGGCTTCTGGGGTGGCGACGGTATAAACGGCGTGTTCAAACATCAGTAAGCGATCGCCAACACCAATTCCCAAAGCTCCACCAGAACCACCTTCACCAATGACGGTACAAATAATCGGCACTTCAAAGCGAAACATTTCTCGCAGATTATAAGCGATCGCTTCTCCTTGTCCTTGGTGTTCTGCTTCGATACCAGCCCAAGCTCCTGGGGTATCAATAAAGGTAATAATCGGCATCCCAAACTTATTGGCGTGTTCCATTAGCCGTAAAGCCTTGCGGTAGCCTCCAGGGGATGCCATGCCAAAGTTACGAGCCACATTATCCTTAGTATCCCGCCCTTTTTGATGACCCAACATCACCACTGGTTGTCCATCTAAACGACCAACACCACCTACTAAAGCCGGATCGTCATGACCACAGCGATCGCCATGTAACTCCATCCATTCATCACTAATTGCCTGAATGTAGTCAAGGGTACTAGGACGACGGGGGTGACGAGCCACTTGCAATCTCTGGGAGGGAGATAAGCTGGTAAAAATTTCCTCCCGTAGCTGCATGGCACGGGTTTCTAACTGACGAATTTGACCAGATACATCAACACCATTTTCTTCTGCCAGTTCGCGAATTTGTTCAATTCGATTTTCTAGTTCTGCCAGTGGCTTTTCAAAATCTAACAGTAGCGGTTTGCGCTCAGTAGTTGCCATCTTAAGAGTTATTTTGTATTGAATGTGGAGTTACAAGTACCGCAAGGCGGAATTTAAAAGAAACAGATAAATACTGTCAACTATGAAACCAGCAGTGGTCTAAATCCGTGCTTGACCGATACCAAACCAATCTGCTCCATTTTGTCTACGGTAATCTGATTCCGCCCCCAAGAAAAGTTAGTATATAACTTCTCAAATTCTAGCAACATGGATTCAGCAAAGCAGGCAAACAACTGTCGCGCTGGTACATCCATATTCACAATTTGCATAATTTTCCAGTCAATATCCAAAGAATGCTCAACAATGCCGCCATTGAGTACATGAATATCAGGATGCTGAAGTTTAGTTGCTAAATTCTTGGGATAACCGCCATCGATTAGTAAACAGGGTTTCTTCAGAGTTTGGGTATCTATTTCTAAACCTTTGGGCATACTGGCAACCCAAACCACGATATCAGCTAGGGGTAAAGCTGTTGACAATGTCATAATTTTGCCCCGTCCTAGCTCCGCTTGTAATTCCTGCAATCGGTCTTGGTTGCGAGCAATTAGCAATAAATCCTGGACATCCGTTTTCTGATCTAGCCAGCGACAAACTGCACTACCAATATCACCTGTTGCCCCACAAACTGCCACCGTAGATTGAGATAGATCAATTCCTACTTTTTGTGATGCTTGCTCTACTTGCCGACAAATAATGTATGCCGTGTGAGTGTTACCCGTAGTGAAGCGTTCAAACTCCAGCTTGACGTTACGAACTTGTGGGAATCGATCTAAGTTGAAATTTTCAAAAATAATTGACGAAAAACCGCCCAAGGCTGTAATGTTAATGCCATTTTTTTGGGCATGAGCCATAGCATTCAAAATTTTGCGGGTGGCTGTCTTAATCCTCCGATTGGCTAGCATTTCTGGCAAAAAGCAGGATTCTACATAACGTCCTTCAATTTTTTGCCCTGTCACACTAGTAACGGTAATGTTGTCTACTATTTGTGGTGGGGCACTGCACCAGAATTCTAGCCCTTGATCGGCATATTCGGGATACCCCAATTCTCTGGCTACTAGTTGAGCGTGTTGTAAACTCGTAAGATGTCCTATAAGACCAAACATGAACTATTTTGTTAAGCGTGTGCTTCTGTAAAAGCTGGCAGATAATTTGGGTTAAGATATCACTAAATCTTAAAAATACTACACAAAGGGCAACAATAGCTAGGAGTTCGGAGTTCGGAGTTCGGAGTTCGGAGTTCGGAGTTCGGAGTTCGGAGTTAGAATCCTTCCCTCCTTCCCTCTTCCCCTCCTTCACTCCTTCACTCTTCCCTCATCCTCTCAGTCCATATGCTGATAGACGCATGATGTCACGGGTGGTAAAGCCGATGTTACTTAAAGCTTCTCCGTATTGAATCATAAAGTCTTCAATTAAAGCTTCTTTTTCCATGGCTAGAATTTCCGCGTCTTTCTCAACTGCATTCAGCATTTTCCAGACAATAGGCAGATTTTCACGGTTGGCATCTTCCAATTCAGCTTTTGATTCTTCAAAGTGCTTGTTTAACCATACCTCACCAAAATTCAGATGGCTATACTCATCTTTAACAACACCTTCAGTAATTTTACGGGCAAAGTCATCAGCCACAGGGATGTAGATATTGTATGCAGCGATCGCAAAACATTCGATAATTAAAGACTGAATTAGTAAGCAAGTGACTACTTTGCCTTCGGATGCTGCTGTTTGGAAGTTTTCATGTAAACTCGCAAAAAATTCCTGGGCAAATTTCATGTCAGGAGTAACTTTTAAGTTCCGTCCACAAGCTTCAAAACCTTTCTTGTGGCGGTTTTCCATTTTTGACAGGCGAATCAATTGTTCTCCATCTTCCGGCAGCATTTCAGCCAATTTGATGTAATTTTCATGGGCTTCTTGTTCCCCTTCAATTACGATCGCATTAATGCGACTGTAAGCATCTTTGTATGTTTCGCTGGAAAAATCAATTTCAGACTGAGTGGCAAGCTGCTGCATCTTAATGTTGACTCCTGGATATTATCAAGTATCTAAAACTAAACGTTTAATTTATCCTATAAACTGAGGACAACGTTTGTTTCATGTTTCTAGACCTACACAATTCAGAATCTGACTACAAGGTAGGTAAAGTATGAATTCATCCTCCCCTAGGACAAGCAACCCTTACAGGTGTTGTAATCCTTGCATCAGCTACTGTGATTTAATTTAACTTAACAAATCACTATGTAATAGATTAGCCTTTGTGGGGGTCCATACTCTAGTGTTTACCAATAAATGATTGGATGACGTTGATATTTAAATCAAATTGGCAGCCTAAATATTCTCTATGGTTAAGTATTGCCATTTTACTGTTGGGAGTGGCAATTGTCTTACTACCATTAGCTGTGGTGCTTCTCACATCCCTGACAACACCAGAAGTGAATGTTGGTATTTTAGCAAAATATCATTGGTCTTTCGGGAATTATCGAGATGCTTGGCAAAGGGGTAAATTTTTACTCGCATTTGCTAATTCTACCTTGGTTGCCTTGGCGGTGACGGCATTACAAATTATGACTTCAGCTTTAGCTGGCTATGCTTTAGCAAGGTTTCAATTTTGGGGTAAGCAAGGGCTTCTATTAATTATCTTGGCAACCTTGGTAATTCCCTTTCAAATGCTAGTAGTGCCCACTTTCTTAATCTTGAAATGGGGTCACCTAATTAATACATACTGGGCAATGATTTTACCTACTGCTGCCAATGGTTTTGGCATTTTCTTGCTCAGACAGTATTTTCAAACTATTCCTGTAGAGTTAGAAGAAGCCGCAACTATAGACGGAGCGACACGCCTACAAATTCTATGGCGAATCATGTTACCTTTATCCCGTCCGGCTTTGGTAACATTATTTTTGTTCACTTTCATTGGTGAATGGAACGATTTATTTAAGCCCTTGGTTTTTACCACCAGACCAGAATTAAGGACTGTACAGCTGGCATTGGCGGAATTTCAGGAGTTATTTACTAGTAACTGGTCCTTATTGATGGCGGCAGTGATTATAGCTACTATACCAGTGTTGCTAATATTTCTTTTGGGTCAACGTCAGTTTATTCGCGGTATTGCTAGTACTGGAATTAAGAATTGAGGATTGATTGTTGGGTTCCACTTTGTTTCACCCAACCTATTATTTGCTGCCTCTGACTGACAAACTAGACAAAGGGCACGGCGTGGGTTGTGATTATTTTATAAACCAATAGATTACGGATGCCGTGCCCCTACGGAATCACAAACTAGACAAAGGGCACGGCATGGGTTGTGATTATTCTATAAACCAATAGATTATGGGTGCCGTGCCCCTACGGAGTCACTTATTTTTTGTGCCTTCTAGATGTTTTCTAAATGTATCCAACTACTTAATTAGGAAAAACAAGAGAATCGTCTGAGGCCATTTTTACTTGATAATTGTCTGATGATTTTTCAGAGTTGAAGAACTTAGTATTCACAAAATCTTTGTATGTATCTAAGTCAGTTTGCCAATTTTCAATGGCTTTGGTAATATTATCAACTTGATTATTATTACTGTCTTTGGGAAGCAAATAATTAAAATTACTAGAAAATAAAACTGCTGGAATTAGCTTTTGTTCGGGAAATCTAATTGCAGCTTGATTTATTTCTAAGTTGAGTTGTTTTCCTTCTAAAGTATAGGAAAACTTCATTGCAGCTTGTACTGGGGCATTGCCAAATTCACTCCAGGGACCAGGCTGTAGTAGGGTTTTAAAGATAAAATCACGGGCTGCTTGTCCTGACTGAGGGAAGAGGATATATCCACCAAAATTTGTGCCAATTCCTTGATAATTAGCTTGGGATAATTTCTGGATATATTTAAGAGCGATCGCACTCACTTCCACATCTTGAACATCTTTGTTCGCAATTACTTCCGAGAAAACAATTCTATTAAATTGGGAAACAATATTAACTCCATTTTGGAAAGTTACTTGAGCAACAGAATTACTTCTTACAGGTTCTCGTGCTAATTCCCATTCACTAGGAACAATACCAGTGTATTTCAGAAAATCTGGAGTTAAAATTGTCGGATCATTTTTTTGAACAGCGATAGTAATCGCCATTTCTTGAATATTTAAAGTCTGACTCATTATTTGTTGTTTCCTAGGATTAATATATTTGAGCTACTCGGATTGAATTTTGGGAGCATTAGTACCACTGCGGGACTGCCTTCTACCAAAATGGTTAGTTGATTTCAGACCTGGTTGTACTAGTTACTAATAATATTTTCCATTTCCTCATTAAACTTGAGCTACCCATCAGTGTACTTGTTTTATTTTATCCTTCCGACCCTCGGATTTGCACTTAGTATTTTCCACAGAGAATTCTTAGTACTTCATTTGATTAATTTTGATTAGTCGCGGTGCTTAGATCCCCGACTTCTATCCTCGGAATTGCTATAATGTGGGGATCACCTTGCCTTGATCAGTAAAATAATTGTATTGGGAGCGTCTGGCTTCCTTCTCAATCAGGGAGTTTTCCGGATCTCATTCCTTCAAGCTTGCAAAATTAATTTAACTTCAACCACTACCCGCCACTAACCAAGTAATTGCGAATTGCGAATTACGAATTAAATTAACCTCTTTCCCCTAGACTAAAGGCAACAACTGTGTTGAAAATGGCTCTGGTAAGGTAGACTGACTGTGAATGATATAAATAATACCACTTCTACCCTCCGTGATACAGACTTGTCGCGCCGGGAACTACGAGACTTAGTACGAAAGCAGCTGCAAATGCTGCTAGAAGAAGGGGATTTACGTGGTGCCAAGGCTATTTTGGTTCCCGTACAACCCGTGGATATTGCGGAAGCCATTGAAGGTTTACCTGAAGCTATGCATGGCTTGGCATTTCGCTTACTTTCTAAGAATGAGGCAATTGAAGTTTATGAGTATCTAGATTACAGCATCCAAGAACGACTAATTGGTGAATTACGCAGCCAAGATGTTCTTGACATTGTCGATCAAATGTCGCCGGATGATCGCGCTAAACTATTTGATGAATTACCAGCGAAAATTGTCAATCGTCTGTTAGAACAACTCAGCCCCGCAGAAAGACAAGCTACAGCCCAGTTATTGGGTTATGAAGCTGATACGGCTGGGCGGATTATGACACCAGAGTTAATCTCCCTCAAAGAAAACTTTACTGTAACTGATGCTTTAGAAAGAATTCGTAGTTTAGCTAATACCAGTGAAATTATTTATTATCTCTATATTACCGATGCAGCTCGCCATTTAACCGGAGTTGTTTCCCTACGAGAGTTGGTAATTTCTCAACCTGATCGCACAATGGGCGAGATTATGACTAGGGAAGTGGTATCATTACTTACAGATACAGACCGAGAAGATGTAGCTCGGTCAATTCAAAGATATGACTTTTTAGCTTTACCTGTGGTGGATCGAGAACAGCGATTAGTCGGTGTTGTTACAGTTGATGATGTAATTGATATTCTCGAGGAGGAAACCACTGAAGATATTTATGCTTTGGGTGGAGGGGTACAGTCTGGTGGCGACAACTATTTCCAAACTGGTTTACTCACCGTTGCTCGTAAACGAGTTGTATGGTTACTAGTGTTATTGGTAACTAATACCATCACCGGCACTATTATTAAGTCAGAGGAAGGAATTCTACAAAAAGTTGTCACCTTGGCAGCATTTATTCCTCTACTAACTGGTACTGGTGGTAATGTGGGTGCTCAATCTTCTACGGTGGTAATTCGGGGCATGAATACGGATGAAATCCGCTCCCTAGGGACATTCCAGGTAATTGTGCGAGAGGGCATCGCTGGAGCTTTGTTGGGGGGAATGCTAGGTTCCATCGCCACTGTTTGGGCATTTTTCCTGCAAAATAATTTACAAGTAGCAATAGCTGTTGGTTGCAGTCTCATGGCTATTTCGGTTTTGGCTTCTATTTCTGGTTCTGCTTTACCTTTTTTATTCCGTTTGCTACGTCTAGATCCTGCTTTGATGTCAGCACCATTTATCACCACCGCTGTAGATGTGGCAGGGGTATTGATTTATTTCAATTTGGCACGGATAATTCTAAAGCTCTGATTGGGTACGGGGAGCAATAATATCCCCGCCATGTAATTCTAATATCATGTCGTGGTCAGTAATTAATTGACTCAATTCCTGGGCACTTAAATTCATTTGCTCGCAAGCTTGGCGCAAATCTTGACTGAAACTAGCAATATCTTCACCATAGCCACATTGGTACGCTGCGACTTTTATACCATGTTTGGCATTGGCACGGGCACAATCTACTAGTTCGGTGTGATGCAATCGTTTAGGAGAATTCATAATTAGGGAGTGAAGGAGTGAAGGAGTGAAAGAATGGAAGAATAATTTTGAACATTGTTGAACGCTGAAATTTATAAGCAGTAAAATGGGTGAATGGGTGACTTGTGCGTAGCACTATACCAGTTAGAAATTGGGGGAATGGGTATTTAAATTACTTGATTTGTCTAAATCGCCCATAGACATCTTAATGGTTAAAAACACTACTAGGATAAAGTTTTATCATCAAGGATGTGCATAGGATTTAATGTTTAATAACATCACAGCCTGATTACCTAATTGTTATTCCTGGTTGTTTTATGGCTTCGAGTTACAGAAAATTGCAATCCGCAAAAGATAATTTTTTATCCGTCCTAGTTGATTAACTTATATGACAATTACAATGAAAATTATGGATACAATATTCATCTGCCATTTCATCAACACCACCCACAATTCATCTGGAAATCAGATATAAACTCAGAAAATACCTCTTCTATAGTTGAACAACTATTTAATTTTAAATGCCTGAAGTGCTGAATATTGTTGCAATCAAACTAGTTTGTTAATGAATCTTTACAAGTGCCAACTTCAACATATCTATCAACCACAGGGATAATATTGATATTGATGAAATATTGACCTATTTGTTTGTACCTTTCTATTTTATCATTGCTAGTTCCCGAAAAATACTGGTATGTCATTCAATATTGGATCTTGAATTAACCAGTCACCCGACGGCAACCACAGTCCCAAACGCCAGCCCCTCTACTTGGGGAGCCACTGCGCCATCCCTTTTTCCGACTTGTAGACGCTTTGCGGTTTCGGTGAGGGTGGAGAGTGGTGTGAGGCTCCAAGAGTATACTGCTGTGTTGATTTATCAATGGGGTAATAATTCTAAATTCTTCATTCTAAATTCTAAATTCTAAATTCCCCATAAATCTAAGGGCTTGTATCCAAACATCAAGAATTATGAAAATAGGTGAATAAAATGTTGACCAAACCATCCAAAATTCTATGCATCAAGCTAAATAAAATAAATAGTTGTTAATGTAGTTAATTAGTTATTAATTTTCTTGTATATCTGATAAAAAAAAATAATTGTAGAGCAGTTAATTATAAAAATCCTTACTTTGTTATAGGCATCTACATATTGATTAAGGTATACCAGATGAATAGTTTAAAAGCTAGAGGGGATAAGGGAGAAGCTAAGATTATGCAAATGTTAACTATTTCAGATTTAAAGCAAGTTGATCGATTTCGTGAATTACAATCAACTTTGTGCGATCGCTGGCAAAGTATTGAAGGTTCCACAACCAGCGATGTGGATATTTTAGTTATTCCTTCCCTCAGCATAGATCAACGGGAATTAAAAAAGATCGAAGGTTGTGAGCATTATGAAGAACGGCTGCTATTTGCCCTAATTCGCCTGTGGAATCCTCGCAATAGATTAATTTACGTCACCTCCGTCCCTCTACATCCCAGCATTATTGATTACTATTTACAACTTTTACCAGGTATCCCCTTTTCCCATGCTCGCAATCGTTTGTTGTTGCTGTCTACCTATGATGCTTCTCTCAAACCCCTGAGTCAAAAAATTTTAGAACGTCCCCGGTTAGTTAACCGCATTCGTCAGGCTCTGAGGATTGATAAGTCTTTTATGATTTGCTACAACTCCACGGATTTAGAAGCAGAACTATCTCTGAAGTTGGGCGTACCTTTATATGCGGCGGCTCCCGACTTACAAACTTGGGGAACAAAAAGCGGTAGTAGGCAGATATTTGCAGAAAGTGGAGTTCCCCATCCAGATGGTAGTCAATTGGTTTGGAACGAGCAAGACTTGGCAATAGCAGCAGCCAACTTATGGGAACGTCAACCCACGTTAAAAAGAATGGTGGTGAAACTCAATGAAGGGGTTTCTGGGGAAGGT
This sequence comes from Calothrix sp. MO_167.B12, assembly GCA_030066045.1. Taxonomy (GTDB): domain Bacteria; phylum Cyanobacteriota; class Cyanobacteriia; order Cyanobacteriales; family Nostocaceae; genus Calothrix_A. The sequence continues at coordinate 973 of JASJCJ010000186.1, read as the reverse complement.
AACGCGTTGTTAGACTTACGACCAATTGCTCATTTAGCACCTCCTAATGGAACCCATACTCAAAGAGTAGCTGCAATTAGCGATCGCTTCCCTAATTTAAGTTTCCAAGCTTCCCAAGAGACATGGGAGAACTTTTCCAGCAGAATTTTGGAATTAGGAGCAATTGTGGAAGCATTTGTGGAAGGAGAAATTAAGCGCTCGCCCAGTGTTCAAGGTAGAATTACTCCTCTAGGTGAGGTGGAAATTCTCTCTACCCATGACCAAATTTTGGGTGGTCCTGATGGTCAAATTTACCTCGGTTGTAGATTTCCTGCTGATGAGACTTATCGTCTGCAATTGCAAGAACTAGGTATTAAGATCGGCAAAAAGTTGGCAGAAAAAGGAGCCTTAGAGCGATACGGTGTAGACTTTATCACCGTGGAACAGGAAGATGGTACGTGGGATATTCAGGCAATTGAAATTAACTTGCGTAAAGGCGGTACAACTCACCCCTTTATGACCCTGAAATTATTAACTAATGGTCGTTATGATTTGGAAACGGGTTTATTTCGTAGTCAGCAAGGAAGACCAAAATATTACATTGCCACCGATAATTTACAAAAGGAACAATATCACGGCCTACTTCCCAACGATTTAATGGATATTATTGCCCAGCACAGACTGCACTTTGATACTGGAACGGAGACGGGAACAGTTTTTCATTTAATGGGGTGTCTTTCTCAGTTTGGGAAGTTGGGATTAACCAGCATTGGTGATTCTCCAGAGCAAGCAGAAGCAATTTATAACAAGGTTGTTGCGGTTTTGGATGAAGAGAATTTGCAATATAGCCAAGAATTCTCTGCTTTTTCCGAGCATACTGCTCCAATGAGTTGGGAGGGAAGCAGTTATTAAAAAGCATAGAGGCGGGTTTTCCCCGCCCATAATACTTATAGTATTCACTGTTAGCTGGTCAGAAGCACACTAGATATTTACT
>JASJCJ010000185.1 GCA_030066045.1 Calothrix sp. MO_167.B12 | reverse complement strand
AAAGCTTGGTGTGTCAATGTCTGAGGTTATTCAAGACTATATCAAGACTTTACCTGAATGTGACTAAAGTCACCTGTGTCGCTTATATCCCAGGGCTAAAGCCACTGGGTTTTACGCTTACCAAAGTTTCCTTATAAAATTTCAATAGTCCAATCCGGTGCTAAAGAAAATACATTCGCAATTTCTCCATTTTCATCCCGTGGGATGCGGTTCCAGATAAACACCGCAATATCTGGTACAATTGAGCGATCGCTAAATGTACAACGTAACTCTGGAAAGGCACAAGCGATTTTTTTGGGCTTAACTACAACATTGATGGCTGGTACTAATTTCCCTTGAATCCGACTATGTTTCCCTTGTGGCATTGGCTTCTGAATAATTTGACCATCAATGTACTCATAAGCAGGCTTAGTTTCTGGTAACTTGAGAAACTCCTCTAATGTCAGCTTGTGGGATGGTGCTTGTACCATTTGAAGATTTTTTCCAGCTTGCTATTTCCAACTCACGCCTCTATTTTACCCGGCAAACATTATATTTCTGATTTTATCAATAACTTAATAACTTTATCCAACCCAAAATTTAGCATTATACTATGATAATGAAAATTATTATTTAATAATCTTGCCTGAAAATCATCATGACTGCCCAAACATTCACTACAGTCCCCGTCACAGTCCTCACAGGCTACTTGGGAGCGGGAAAAACAACTCTCCTCAATCGCATTCTCACCCACGAACACGGCAAGAAAGTAGCTGTCATCGTCAACGAATTTGGGGAAGTGGGGATTGATAATCAATTGGTGGTTGATACCGATGAAGAAATCTTTGAGATGAACAACGGTTGTATCTGTTGTACCGTGCGGGGTGACTTGATTCGCATCATTGGCAACTTGATGAAACGCCGTAATAAATTTGACCACCTAGTCATTGAAACTACGGGGTTAGCTGACCCCGCACCCGTAATTCAGACATTCTTTATGGATGAAGATATGCGGGAAAAATTAAACCTGGATGCAGTGGTGACAATGGTTGATACTAAGCATATTTGGGAACATTGGGATGCGGATGAAGCCCAGGAACAAATAGCCTTTGCAGATGTGATTTTACTCAATAAAACCGATTTAGCCACCCCAGAACAGTTAGATGAGTTGGAGGGGCGCATACGGGGGATGAACGCAATGGCGAAAATCTACCGGACTCAGAATGCAGAATTAGGGATGGATGCACTATTGGGAGTGCAAGCATTTGACTTGAACCGTGCTTTAGAAATTGACCCCGATTTCCTGGGAGAAGATGCTCACGAACATGATGAGAGTGTATATTCTGTAGCTTTGGTAGAAGCGGGTGCTGTAGATGGGGATAAATTAAATCAGTGGTTGGGTGAATTGTTACAAACCCAAGGACCAGATATTTTCCGGATGAAAGGGATTTTAAATATTGCTGGGGAAGATATGCGGTTTGTATTTCAAGGTGTACATATGTTGTTTGATGGAATACCTGACCGTCCTTGGAAATCAGGGGAAACCCGTAAAAATGAGTTGGTGTTTATTGGTCGGAATTTAGATGGGAATAAGTTGAGGGAGGATTTCTTAGCTTGTATGGCTTGAAAATGATTCCAGATCCCCGACTTCTGAGAGGATGCTGCTGGCGAATAGTAGGTTTGACCCCTCACTAGGCTAAAAACTAGGGATTATTGGCATAATTTGGACTTGCTTGTTTCTTCCCCCACTCCCCCACTCTCCCACTCCCCCACTCCCAAAAGGGTGATACCCCTGATTCGCCATTGGTATCCTGAGAGAAGTCGGGGATCTACTTCCTCTACTCTTCTGTGCGGTTTAACCATGAAAACTACTAATTCCCAAGGCTTTGATTTAGAATGGAGTTCAGTATTATCCGATTATGTCACAGCCATAACCTGGTCTGATGACGGTGAAATTCTGGCTGTCAGTTCTGCCATTGGAGAGGTAAAACTGTGGGTGGAAGATGAATTAATCACTTTACAGTCACAGACAGATAAATCCGTAGATGGGTTAGCTTTTTCTGCGGATGGACAATTTCTGGCTGCTGGGGGACAGGATGGGAAGGTTAGAGTCTGGTATACCCGCAGTCAAAAACTAATTATTACCTTAGAAAATGCTCCCACTTGGGTTGATAAATTGGCATGGTGTCCCCAAAGAAACCTGTTAGCCTTTAGTTTAGGGCGATATGTGCAAATATGGGATGCTGATAGCAATGAGTTGGTAGTAACCTTAAATTTTGATAACTCTTCCGTATTGGGTCTAGATTGGAGTCATGATGGTAATTATCTCGCCATTGCTGGCTATCAAGGAGTGAAAATTTGGCAACTCCCACAATGGGATGAAGATCCCTATTTTTTCAGTGTTCCCTCTGCGAGTTTAGCCGTTGCTTGGTCAAAGGATGGGAAATATATTGCTTCTGGGAATATGGACAAAACTATCTGTGTCTTGGAAACAACATTTATCGCAGATGGGAAACAAGCAGAACCCTGGTTAATGCATGGCTTTCCCGGTAAAATTCGCCATCTTGCCTGGTCAAATATTACCACATCGAAAAATGAACCCTTACTTGCATCTACCAGTGTGGAGGGAGTTATAGTTTGGGAAAAGCAGGAAGATAAATCCTTGGGCTGGGGTGCCACAGTATTAGAAAATCATCATGATATAGTAGAAGCGATCGCTTTTGCACCCCATAGTTTAATGTTAGCTTCTGCTGCGGCGGATGGTTGTGTTTGTCTGTGGAAGAAAGGTAAACGTTTATCTCAGGTTCTCAAAGGAGCATCAGGAGGATTTTCTTGTCTAGCTTGGCATCCCCAAGGAGATAAACTAGCTGCTGGTGGTGAAAATGGGGAATTATTGGTTTGGAAGCAAAGTTTGCGAGGAAAAGGGTTTGGTTGAATTAAGTAATAAGTAATAAGTAATAAGTAATAAGTTTGTTTTTGTGACCGGGATTCAAACCCTGTCCCAAAAACATTCTGCCTCAAAAGACAGGGCACCAGACCCCAATATTTCGGTAAATTATATATCGTAGTTATACCTTGGAAGCGTAAATATTATATACAAATATAATCTGCTTACGCAGGCTTAAAACCTTTATTTATTCAATCTATTGCTAAAAATTTATGTTTATTGCCAGGAAAATAATTCAGTATTAACACGAGACGTGCAAGATGTATGGATGGGGGTTATATAAATACTTGGGTAGGGGTTTAGCTTGGGTAGGGGTTTAGCATGGGTAGGGGTTTAGCATGGGTAGGGGTTTAGCATGGGTAGGGGTTTAGCATGGGTAGGGGTTTAGCTTGGGTAGGGGTTTAGCTTGGGTAGGGGTTTAGCATGGGTAGGGGTTTAGCATGGGTAGGGGTTTAGCATGGGTAGGGGTTTAGCATTGCTAAACCCCTACAGAGAATCTATTATGTATTATGATTTTCGTAAATCATACTTTGCACCATTACTAACTAATACTCCACCACATTAATTTTGAAAGGCTGCTGTAGTGCGGGCATCTTGCCCGCTTCCTGATTACAGCAGGGAGCGAGACGCTCCCACTACAATTATTTACCTATCAGAACTTATGGGACAAAGCACTAGAATCCAGCAAATTTCAAGCAATTTTAGCTTGATAAGGAGCAACGTTATATTTAATAATTGCCTTTTCTAACCTCTCACTAGCCATTCTCGCACCAGATAAATTCCTGGCTGTTGGTCCAATTTGTAAAGCAGCTAATCCACCCATAATAAACAAGGGACAACCACGCCAACACAAGTTATCATCCAAAACAGGTAAGCCGTTGACTACAGGAATTGGATAGGCTTGTAAAACCTCCTCTAACAGGGGTTGAGAATGCACATCAAAGCGGGTTCCTGTAGATAACCAAATCCTGTCATATTCATACTCTTCCCCACCAGTTGTCCTGATTGACCAGTAATTTCCCAACCACTCAGCCTTAACTACTTGAGTATTTTCATAAATTCTTACCTGACCCTGACGTACTTCCCTCCTTAACTGCATCCCCATTGCAGGAGTCATAGAACCACCATTTCTTGCTGACTGAATCATTCTCCATCGCTGTTGAAAATCAGATTCTGCAAAAAACCCTTTCAAATATTTTGGTCCCAGCCAACCCGGTTCCGCATCAAATATTTTTTCTTGCAATTTTCGTCTAATAAGTATGTCAACTTTAGCCATACGAGATAAAGCACCCATGGCTAAATGTCCACTTGTTAACCCCCCTCCCACAATTAATATCCTTTCACCAGCCAATTCTAACTTCCGTAAATCTATTAATTGGGAATGACATAACCTATCTTGGGGATAGGATGTTTGAATCTGACTCACCCAATCCGGTATTTGGAGTTGACTGCTACCAATTGCTAACACCACCCGTCTTGCAGTGATTGATTTTCCATCCTTCAACCACAAACCCAACCGGGGACCCAAAGAATGGGGTAATGGTTGAATACGAGTTACTTCCCCTGCTGTCACGGCGTTTTCTAAATCCCAGCGACGAATCACATCCCCACAAAAATCATCAAATAACTGGGTTCCCGGTAAATCATAGGGAGGATATAATTCATGGGGACGAGATTCTGCAAACTTCCGCAAAGCGAAGGGATTGGGGTCTGGATGATGAACCGCAGGGGAGCGTAAATGTGGTATTCCTAAAGCTGCAAATTGCTGTTCCCACTGACTCAACCATCTACCACTAGGGTCAAATACCGCTATTTTTGAGCGTATTTTCTGCCGTTTCTGCAATAAATGGGTAACTAAGGTTAGAGCCTGGGGACCAGCACCAATAATTGCTAAATCTACTTTACTAGCCATTTTTATGCAAAAACGATAATCGTTATCATATTAGCACTCATAACGGCGATCGCCATCCGTCCTGCGATACTGCCGGATTTAGCCGTAGGTTTTTTATTAACGTTTGTTTTTGCAAAGTCCGCAGGGAAAGTACTTTCACAGTCTTGGAGAGCTTTGACTTAGATGTTATTTTTGTGGACAATAATTGATTTTATTTCTTCACCTTGTACTAAATATTACCGAAATATTGGGGTCTAAAGCCCTGTCTTTTGAGGCAGAATGTTTTTGGGACGGGGTTTGAATCCCGGTCACAAAAACAAACTTATTACTTATTACTTATTACTTATTACTTATTACTTAATTCAACTTCCCATTGTGGGGGCATTTTCAAGTATCTGTTTTCTGGCGATCGCTTCACCGTCAGGTGGTTCCTCTGAAACATCGCCCTTTGGGTATTCCTAGGTTCTATCACCTAGTTGGGAGATAGCTGAAAATATCAATTTCCATTTCGTTTATTCCGCAAAGACCGCAGTCTATCTATTATTTTTTTTACATTCTCAGTTTGAGAAACACTGGGACGATCTTTCCCTTGGGGGCAATTTTGTGGTTTCTGTACACCTAATAATTTTTCTTGGGAGATGTATTCTAAGTTGACTTGTGTTAGCGTCCTTTGCCATTGAGTTAATAAATTACGATCGCCTACATTGCAAGCACGCAGATCGGCTAAGGTAGTAATAAAATTAAACCATAGTCCTGCTTGACCATAGATAGGCAAGCGATCGCGCTGGCTCAATTGTGGTAATTTCTTAGCTATCTGTGGATCTAGGGGTACTCTTCGCACCCAACCATAGCTAGTAATTCTAGAACTGGGTGAGGTATCTTGAAGATTGCAAATAATGGATACAGACCAAAGATAATCTTGGTTAATTGCTAATGGATCTATTTTTTCATCTTTAGGTAATCTGAAACTATTGATACCAGACTGGGGGATGGGTTTAAAAATCTTTTGATATATAGGAGGTTCTTGTGGAGGAAACTGTAACTTCTGGAGCTTCCTATCTACTTTGTAAAGAGAAAAGCGCACCTGTTGCGCCTTATTACTGGGTGCGTACCAAAAAAATTGGGGATAAGCAGCAGTAGTGAATCCTATATTAGTTTTTGGTAATACCAAGGCTAACAGGGCTACTTTTCCGGAAATACAAACCTCTCCTGGTCCTCTGGTTCCTCCACTTTCCCGTTTTCCTGGTACATCCACTTTGGGAACTTTTACCTGTTTGGATGATTTTAGTCCTGTTTGCGGTAATATTTGGGCATTAGCGACTAAGGGGAAGCCAGACAAAACCAGACTACACGCCAGTAATTTCCATCCCTTACCTGCTTTATATCTAGCTGTTGATCTAATTTGCATAAATATTCCACATGGGCGATTAATAAGAGAAGCCAAAGGTACAAACAAAAATATGTTACATTTTTAACTGATGTTTTGTAATGTTTGACCTCTCTTACTGGTTCATGTTCCCAACTAAGCAGCTGGAACTAAACCATTGTGTGTTAGTAAAGGTGTGGTACTTGGTTGTCGTCCTCGGAAAGATTGGAATACTTCCATTGGATGCTGGCTTCCACCAAGGGCTAAGATGGTATTTCGGTAGCGTTTGCCAGTCGCTTTAATTGCCTGCTCATTGTCTAAGCCAGCTTCTTCAAAAGCCGCGAAAGCATCAGCACTGAGCACTTCAGCCCATTTATAGCTGTAATAACCCGCCGCATAGCCACCAGCAAAAATATGCCCAAATGCACAAAGGAAAGAGTCTTCTGGTAGTGGTGGTAACACTGTTGTGGTCTTAGCAATGCGTAAGCGCACATCCTTGGGACTTTCCTTACCATCAGGACGATAGCGGTGATGTAGTTCTATATCCACAAAGCTAAAGTGTAGCTGGCGTAACATGGCACTACCACTCATATAATTCTTCGCCGCCAACAGCTTTTGGAAATAATGTTCTGGTAATGTTTCTCCAGTTTTGTAATGTTTCGCCATGCCCATCAAAGTCGGTCGGTCATAACACCAGTTTTCCATAAATTGACTAGGTAATTCTACGGCATCCCACTCTACATTGTTAATACCTGCTGCCCCTACGTAATTAACCTTGGTGAGCATATGTTGCAAACCATGTCCAAATTCGTGGAATAGGGTTTCAACCTCCGAGAAAGTCATTAAACTTGGTTTATCATCTACCGGAGGAGTTTGATTACAAGTCAAATATGCCACAGGTAACTGGGTAGCCCCTTCTAATTGGCGGCGGTTAACACAAACATCCATCCACGCACCGCCCCGTTTTTCCGCAGGACGACTGTAGGGGTCTAAATAAAAGTAAGCAACTGCATTTCCGGTTTCGTCGGCAATTTGGAAATACCGTACATCTTCGTGCCATAGGGGTGCTTGCCCATCGGCAGGGGTAACGGTAACGCCGAATACGCGGTTAACTAATCCAAATAAGCCATCAAGTACTTGGGGCAGAGGGAAATAGGGACGTAACTCTTCCTGGGTAAAGGCAAACTTTTCTTCCCGTTGGCGTTCTGACCAAAAGCTAATATCCCAGTTTTGGAGATCATTCCCTTCTTTGGCACCTTTGTCAGTTGCAAAAGCTTTAAGTTCTTCTAATTCTTGCACCGCAGCATCATAACTAGCAACCCGCAGTTCTTCTAACAGTTTCTCCACTGCTGCCACGTCGGGAGCCATCTTACTAGCAAGGCTAATTTCTGCATAGGTTTGATAGCCAAGTAATTCTGCCATTTCTTGGCGTAGTTCCAGAATACGCTCAATTAAAGGATTGTTATCCAATTCCCCAGCGGCAGCGCGACTAATAAAGGCTTTGTAGAGTTTTTCCCGCAAATCTCGCCGGGTACTATGCTGCATAAAAGGAACATAACTGGGATAGTCCAAAGTAATTCGCCAAGGTCCATTTTCCGGGGTGGCATTGTCTGTACCCTCTGCCCTTGCTGCTTGGGCGGCTAAACTCAGTAAACTGGGGGGCAAACCGTCTACTTCCTCTTTGCTAGTTAGAGTAATGCTAAAAGCTTTCGTTGCATCTAGCACGTGGTTAGAGAACTTTGTAGACAGTTCTGCCAATTCCATTTGAATAGCGTTAAAACGCTCCTTGGCTTCACCTTCTAAACCCACACCAGCCAGTTCAGCATCCCGGATAGCAGCTTCTACAATCCGCTTTTGTGCTGGTTCTAAGGAATTCCAGCCATCACTACTGCGGAGGGTCTTAAAGGCATTATATATGGGTTGACTTTGACTGAGCTTATTAATGAAATTTACAACCTGGGGCTGTACGGCTTGATGGGCTTCTCTGAGTTCTGGGCTATTTTGTACGCCCATCAAATGGTTAATAATTCCCCAACTCCAAATCAGGCGTTCGCTAATATTTTCTAAGGGTGCTACTAAACCACTCCAAGTTGGTTCTACATCAGCTTCTAAATTAGTTAATTCTGTATCTAGTTCCCCCAACAGTTGTGTCATGGCGGGAACAACGTGTTCTGGTTTGATGGCCCTAAAGGGTGGCAAACCTGAGCCTTGGAGTAAAGGGTTATTTGAAACTACGGCGTTTGCACTCATAATTTAGTGTGAGTCGCTACTAAAGTGATAATTTTTCTTTCTATATCTTCTAATGTAGCCATAGCTTTGAGGATTGGGGGTTCCTCTCTGGAAAGGTGAAAATAACCGTACCCTAGAAAGACACTACTCTTCTCAATATACACATATCTTGCACCTTCTCAATAAGCGTAAGGTGGGCATTGGTGGGTTACGAAATAACAAGGGTTACAGGCAATAATTTTCGCAATAATCATGTGGTGCAAGATGTGAATATACAAGGTTGGGTTTGAAAATAGACCCTACCCCCGCAATCGTGACTTTTTCAGCAAGCCCCAATTACAGTCAAAGGCTTGTTGGGTTCCCCTATCGCTCAACCCAACCTACCATTCTTAACCAATAAGTATTGAAAATCTAATCAATTATATCAATGCGATCGCAAACTTTAGAGGATGTCGGATTCTTTGAGCAATCATATCGATCACAGAGTGTAGCCTTTTTCAAGGAGTAAATATCTAATTTTTCCTCGAAAATTCTGAATTAGATTTTATTTTGTCAATAATTAAAGTCAGCAGAAGATAATTCTTTTTTCTTTTTCTATATTTTTTTATGTTTGTTGATTTGGCAATCAATCAGGTATTATGTAGATAACAGTATATTAACAGCTTAATGGAATTTTTTAAGTGTCATGCACATAACCCTATATCAACAACAAAATCAAATTTTACTAGTGCCATATCCTCAAATATTTGGGAATGCTGACATTAATATTTTTTCGTGAAATATTTGCTGCTAAAGACTATTTTGACCAGTTGTTTATTTTTACTGTTGCGGATTATTCAAGTTCTAATGGCGATTCATCGGATTTTTTTTCTCTCTGCAAGCATAAAATCAAAGCTGCTAATTTTTTCTCAAAAATGCTCAAAAATATTTAATTTCCTAAACAACTTTAGTGGAAATAAACAAGGATCGGTATTCACGCAACTTTACTTTAAATTTACAATTCCTTTATTAAATCAATACAAAACTGCCTTATTTTCTAGGTATTCATAACGGTATTCTGGCAAAAGAATGAAAAAAAATCTGAAGAACAGTTAAGTTAAGTAAGGAATTGTTGCCACTGTGATACCACTATTGACGGATGTTTTACCTCCTGTTCCGGCGGTAATCAGGCCGATGGATGGAACTGCCAATACATCCAATACATCTATGGCTATAGACAAAGATGCTGTCCTCATTTCCTTGGGAACTAAAAAATTAAGAGTGTCTATGTCACCAAGGAAGTCAACAAGAGTAGCTTTACGTCGTCGTAGGACGAGGAGAGTGGCTTTACGTCGCCGTAGGACGAGGAGAGTAGCTTTACGTCGCCGTAGGACAAGGAGAGTGGCTTTACGTCGCCGTAGGACGAGGAGAGTGGCTTTACGTAGAAGATTAAGAACCTATGCTTCCCGTCGTCGCAGGTTTAACAGAGCGTCTTTACGTCGTCGTAGGACGAGAAGAGTGGCTTTACGTAGAAGATTAAGAACCTATTCTTCCCGTCGTCGCAGAACGAGGAGATATTCTTACCGTCGCAGATTTAACCGAGTATCTTACCGTAGATCCTCTAGGAGACTATCATTACGTCGGAGACTAAGAGCATATTCTGCACGTCGTAGTTCCCAAAGATTCTCTAATCCTTTACCAGGGAGAGTTGTAACAAGTGGATATGGATATAGAAGGTATCCTAGACGGGGTATGCACCATGGCGTTGATCTGACTGCTCCTCGGGGAACTCCGATTAAAGCTTCTAGTCCTGGTATTGTCTCTTACACAGGCTATAAAGGAGGATATGGATATACTGTTGAGATTAAGCACGGCAATGGGATTTCTACTAAATATGCTCACATGAGTCGAATTTTGGTAGGAAGAGGTAGATATGTAGGTAAAGGTACGACCATAGGAAGAGTAGGTTCTACAGGTTTTAGTACTGGACCTCACTTACATTTTGAAGTCAAGGTAAATAATTATCCTGTGAATCCATATCGGTATGTCCGTAGATTCTAAAGGTAGTAAATCTCAATCTAGACTTGGGACAATAGGTATAGTGTTAACCAGATTAGTCAAACCATAACACCTGTGATTTTCAATTTGCCTAAGTCTAAGACGACATCGTAACGTCCGAGAATTAACATATTGCCCATGTGCTGATAGTGCATGGGCAATAGACTTCTGTTGGAAATTAAATATGCGGAGCACCAAAACCCTTGTTCCAGACGTAGCAATGCTACGTCTCTACATTCTTTTCCACCAGAGGTCTAATAGTTATTGATGCTGAATTTGGCGCAGAATATTTTTACTTGACAAACACGCGATCGCAATATTATTTGTAGTTAACAGGGAAAATCATGCTGTCAAATAGTTTTAGGGTTTAGTGCTATATTTTTGCTATTGATAATTTGCATTAACTCTGATCACAAGAGGCGGAAGCCTCCTTTCCCCTCCCCTCGTTACTAGGCTCAACCTGGTAACTAGAATATAGAGCCTCCAGCTTTGAATAAATTGCTCATTTGTATAGTGGTTTTCACTTGGGTGCAATACAATCGCTTACCTCACCCCTTCCCCTCTCCTTATTAAGGAGAGGGGTATTTTGTATTTCACTCAACCGAAAGCCGCTATATTTATGGTTTCAGCAGTGCAGATTGTATGGGAAATTCTCTACAATAGAGGTGCTGAAAAACAAACTGTATTTCCTTTTGTTTCGATCTGTATTTATTATCCACAGGCAATAGATTACCCAAAAGCAAGGATGAAAATGCTTTGTGACTAATAACTCCTCAAGGGCGCACGCAATGCGCCCCTACTCTGCTCAAAGCCGCGCTTCGCGCGTCTACATGGACGTTTTTACACAACCTGCCGATGAAAATACCTCGACTGCGGCTCCCACACCTAAGCTGTCAACCATCAACTAACAACTAACAACTAACAACTAACAACTATCAACCATTTTCAAGCTAGTAGTATATGAGACAAAACCATGACTAATTTTGCAGATAACGCCATCCGTTCCTATAGTCAAGAAGATGTGCGGCAAATTCTCCAGTTAGCGATTGCTCGCCAAGCTGAGGATACAGATCAGGAATTTTCTTACCAGCAGCTATTAGAAATTGCGGCAGAGTTAAATATTCCTCCAGAGTCTTTACAAATAGCAGAAAGGGAATGGGTAGATAAACGGGGAGAAATTCAAAAACGCCAGGAATTTAATACCCATCGTTTAGGAAAATTCAAAAAGCGGTTGGGTAATTATGCGATCGTTAATACAATATTACTAGTCCTAGACCTAATGGGTGGTGGCGGACTTTCTTGGTCACTGTATGTTCTGCTAATTTGGGGTATTGGGGTAGGTTTGGATGCTTGGAACAGCCTACAAACCCAAGGAGAAGACTATGAAAAAGCTTTTCAGAAGTGGTATCGCCAGCGTCAAATTAAAAGTTCATTCAACAACCTAATAAATAAGTTCTTGGAACTAACTTCAGGTTAGAAAACTATTTGATTGCCCAGTACTCCACCACATTAATTTTGATGAGTAGCAGATGTGAGTGATCCCCGACTTCTATTCTAGGAATCACTACGATATGAGGATATTTACTCAGAAGTCGGGAAGCTGTTAGCTTTTTATCTCCCAAAATGAGGAGTGTTGATGTAGTGTTTTTGCCAGATAGTTATCCCCAAATTGATCGACAAACACGTTACTGCCAGAGATAACAAAATGAATGTGGGAGCCATCACCACCCCAACTGCAAACCAGCTGTATACGTGCAATACCATCACAAATGCAAAAATACAGGCAATCCGGGCTGCTTGCCATATTTGAGTAGATGGACGATGCAGTACTGCTAAAATCATCGTCAACAATGTAGTAATCAAGTTTGCTGGCACCAGAAAGGCACAAATAGCAATACAGTTAGAACGGGAAAATTCAGCTAAGGTGTTGAATTCGAGCATTTATGGTTTTTATAATTTGCCAAATCTTATTCATTTCTTATCGCATTATTAAACAATGAAACATTAATCATTACATTACTTCAGAAATGGAATTATAAATTAACAAATTATGACCACAACCTTACTGATCCAAACTGAAACAACGCCCTTAGCGATCGCATTACCCATGATAGGTTCTATGACTCGCGATCAGTTCTATAGCTTTTGCCAAGCGAATCGAGACCTGCGGATTGAACGAACTGCTACAGGAGAGGTTGTGATTATGCCACCTGCTTTTTCAGATACGGGAAACCGAAATTTTAATCTTGCTGCGTATCTTTGGGTTTGGACTGAGCAAGATGGTACAGGTCTTGGCTTTGACTCTAGTGCGGGGTTTACCCTTCCTAATGGGGCTACTCGCTCCCCGGATGCGGCTTGGATGAGGTTAGAACGGTGGAACGCGCTTACTCAGGAGGAGCAAGCTTCTTTCGCCCCTATTTCCCCTGATTTTGTGATTGAACTGCGGTCTGCTAGTGATAGTTTGAGTAGCCTGCAAGCCAAGATGGAAGAGTACATCAGTAATGGTGTGTTGTTGGGTTGGCTGATCGATCGCCAAAACCGCACGGTCTATATCTATCGCCCGAACCAAGATCCTCAAGTGCTTCTAAACCCAGAGCAGGTTAGTGGTGACCCAGAGTTGCCTGGTTTTAGCTTACCGATGGCAAAGATTTGGTGATCTAGGGCAAAGGCTGACCAAATAATTAGGGCTTGCTGAATAACTGAAAAATATTGATTTATCAATGCTTTGAGGCTATTTTTTGGGTAATAAGTGCAAGTCAATTGGAATTTTAGGTTTAAAAATCCTTGTATATAGAATTTTTGATG